>JAISJH010000061.1 GCA_031261635.1 Oscillospiraceae bacterium | reverse complement strand
CGGGTGTCTTGATAAAAACTCGTAGGAGCGCGCCATCAGTGATATAAGAATTTTATCGTTAGGCAGTATATCAGCTAAAGCCGAGCCGAGATTGTCGTGCGGCGGGAAAAATTTCAGTTTTTCATAGTCTGTTTCAAGCGGTTTTGTGCAAACGCAGATATGGCGGTAGCTGTCTGTCGGATAAACGCTTACTCCGTGTTCCTCCGCGAAACTCTTAAAGCCGGGGTCGGCGAATAAATCTGTCACAAGTTTGCGCGATTCCGCGCCGTCAATGCCGCCCGCGCTGTGGGATTTCAGCGTTCGCCGTTCAAACGCCTCCGGCGCGGTGCTGACGCTTGCCATATTACAGCGGAACGCGAGCGCGCCGGGCGGCACGGTTATCCCCTGCGCGGCGGCTTCAAGAGGGGCGCGTCCGAAGTAGTATTTTACCGGGTCGCAGCCAAAAATACTGAGTATAGCCGTATCGCTCCCGGGCGCGAGCGGCGCGGGACAGTTCACGGAACGCCCGCGTACTCCGTGAGCCGCTATATAGTCCATATTAGGCTTATCGGCGGCTTCAAGCGGCGTCCGCCCCCCGATAGCGGCTTGCGGGTGGTCAGCCATACCGTCGCCGATTAGTATTACGTATTTCATCGTTATTTTACTCCAATTTTTATCAAATAACAGTTATCAAATATCAAATATCAAATATGCGGGGGAAGGGCGCGTTCCGCTTGTTTATGCGGACGCCCTGCGTCCCGCGTGGCTACGCGGACTCCGGCGCGGATAGCAACACTCTGTCATTATCCAGCGCGAGCCTTACTGTGTTACCTGTCAGCTTTAGCTTTTTTAGGTAGTCCTCCGGGATTTGCACGCGTCCGGCTCTGTCGAGTACCGCGAACTCGTCGTGGGACAGTACCACCGCGCCGCTTGTTTCCTCACGCGCTAAAAATTCCGAGGATACTTTGCCGTCGCGGATTGACACCACGCGGTTGACGAGTTTCGTTAAAGTTCGGTCGTGGGTTACGATTACGACGGTAATCCCCAGTTCCTCGTTGAATTTTCTAAAGATGTTCATAATGTTAACGCAGTTCGCGGCATCGACTGAACCCGTAGGCTCATCGGCAAGCAGGATTTTAGGCTTATTAGAAAGCGCAATAGCGAGGGCAACGCGTTGCTGTTCGCCGCCGGACAGTTCGCCAAGACGCTTTTGCGCCTTATTGCCGAGGTCAACCATATCAAGCAATTGCATAGCCCAGGCTTTGCGCTCTTTTTCAGTCATTTTCCCACTACCCGAGAAGCGCGTAGGCAGACAAATATTGTCAAGCGCGTTCAGATAGGGAATAAGGTTTCGCGCGTTATTCTGCCAGATAAAACCCACCGTGGAGCGTTTATAGTCCGATAGCTCCGCGCCCGTCAGCTTGAACAGGTCGCGCCCGTCTACAAATAATTTCCCCGCGCTCGGTGTATCGAGCCCGCCGAGCATATTCAGCAACGTGGACTTGCCGGAGCCGGAGTTGCCGATTATCGCCGTAAGCTCGCCGCGCTTTATAGTTAAATCAAGCCCCTGTAGCGCAAGCACTTCAAGGTCTTTTGTCTTATATATCTTTACTAACCCTTCGCAGACGATTATGCCTTGTTCGCTATCCACGTCCAAACCCCCGCATCTAATATTTGATATTTGATATTTGATAACTGTTCACTGTCACAGTCTAATGCCGTTTTCAAGCTCTATCACCTGGTCGGCTATATCCAGTAAGCTCATATCGTGCGTACTCATTACGATTGTCATATGCTCTTTATCAACAAGGTCGCGGAAAATCCCCGCTACGGCTAGAGCGGTTTTGCTGTCAAGCTCCGCGGTAGGTTCGTCGGCGAATATTACGCGCGGTTTATGTGCTATAGCGCGGGCAATCGCAACGCGCTGCTGCTCGCCGCCAGACAGTTCCTGCGGCATATGCTTCATTCGCGAGGCTAAACCGACCAGTCGCAAACACTCCAAAACCCGCTCTTTACGCTCGGCGCGAGGATAACCGGCTACGCGCAAACCAAAATCCACGTTTTCATACGCCGACATAAGCGAGACCAGCGCGACCGACTGAAACATAAAGCCAATAGTTTCACGCCGCAGCCTGTCGCGCCCCGTGTCGCGAAGCGTCGTTATATCCGTCGAATCATAAAAAATCGAGCCGGAAGTAGGCTCGTCAAGCGCGCCCATAAGGTTTATCAAGGTAGTTTTGCCCGACCCGCTCCGTCCCTTCAGCACCGTGAGAGTGCCGTCGGAAACCTCAAAACTGACGTCCTGCAAAGCGCGAACCTCACTGTCGCCGGAGATAAACGTGCGCGTAACGTTTGTACATCTAATCATTCAACCGCTCCTACTTGCATTGTATGGTATATTGTAGCACATTTCCGGCCGCATTGCAAGTACCTTATTTTATATAAATAACAGTTATCAAATATCAAATATCAGAGACGGGAGTTTCAGTTAACAGATATCAAATATCAAATATCAGAGACGAAAGGTTTGGACGAAGGTTGCGCGCCGGGGATTGGACGAAGGTTGCGCGGGGAACGTAGGGGCGGGTTTCAAACCCGCCCTCCCCGCGCCGTGCGCGGCGTAACCTACGTCCAAATTCCCCTCTTGGGAGGGGTGCCGCCGTAGGCGGCGGTGTGGTTTCCCACCCCGCGCACGGCGCGGGGGCAGGGCAACGCCCTGCCCGTCATTGCGAGCCGCGGAACGCTTGCGATACGTACCATTGAGACCGGCGCGGCAATCCAGTGCCGGGAGCGTAACATACGTATCTGCGGCTTGCGGCACTGGATTGCTTCGCACCTATGCCGCGTTGTATGTTTAGCTTACCGGTGCTTCGCAATGACGGGCGGGGCAAGCCCCGCCCCTACAGGCATTGTGCGTTTACATTCACACCGCGTAAGCCAAAGGGCGGGTTTGAAACCCGCCCCTACGTTTTTTAGCCGTTTTTTACCAGTTCGTCAACTATTTCGCCTATTGCCTTGTCCGCGTCGTCGTAGTCTACCTGGCAGGTGCCTACGTTGTGGTGGCCGCCGCCGCCGTATTTTAGCATTAACGCGCCTACGTCTGTTTTCGCGCTTCTGTTTAGGATACTGTAGCCTACCGCTATCGGGCAGTTCTGCTTGCCGCGCCCGTCTACTATCCATACTGATATGTTCTGTTCGGGATACAGGCTATAAACGAGGAAGCGGTTGCCTGTATAGATATTCTCAACTCCGCGCAAATCTGACACGATTACGTTCTCGCGTATAACCGTATGAGCCTTAACCATCTCGCGGAACAGCGCGTCCTGCTCAAAATAGAGCTTTACACGGTCTGCCACGTCCGGGTCTGCCATAATCTCGTCAATAGTCTTTTCACCGCAGTCCTTCATAAGCTTAAGCATAAGGTCGTAGTTACTGATACGGAAATTGCGGAAGCGCCCGAGCCCTGTACGCGGGTCGCAGATAAAGCCGAGCAACACCCAACCCGTAGGATTAAGTATATCCTCCGCAGCGAGTTTGCCGGAATCCACTTTATCAACGGCGACAATCATTTCCTCGAGGTGAGGAAGTTTCTCCCTGCCTCCGTAATACTCGTAGATAACCCTCGCCGCGCTGTCCTCAATACGGCTTACGCCTTTGAAGTCAACGTCTTTCCCGAGGCGTTCGCTCTCCGACGAGTGGTGGTCAAACCACAGCCCCGCGCCCTTGACATAGGGAATATTCGCGAGAACATCGTGCGAGCTTACCTGAACCAGTCCGTCCTGAATATCCTTCGGGTGAACGAACTTTACCGAGTCAACCAGATTTAGCGCGGACAGTACCGCTCCGCAAGCCAGACCGTCAAAATCAGAACGTGTTAATAGTTGCATAAGGTTTTTCCCTCCGTATGTATTTCTTTCCAATATAATAGCACAAATCTCCGAAGATTGCAATAGGCTTATTTGAATATTTTAAGTATTGCGTCCCAGTCGTCGTCATTATTCACCGTGTCGGGTTCCAAATCGGGATATAAGTCGGGTTCCGGGACGGGCGCGTACACCGGCGCGGGCGTTTCAAGCTGATAACGCGGCTCCGGCGCGGGAGGTGTATAGCTATAATTCGGCACAGGCGTCTTGTATTCCGGGGTAGCAAAGGCCGAGTCCTCACCGTCGCGGGTTATCATCTTAGGAGCGCCTGAGCCAAAATCCGTCGCTATAACTATAACGCGAAGCTCGTCGTCAAGCTCGTCGTCTATCTCAAAGCCGAATATTATATTAGCCTCCGGGTCGCCCGCCTCGCGGAATTTTTCTGCCAGCGCTTCAACATCGTCAAGCGAGATATCGGGCGAGCCGATTACCTGGAGCATTATGCGCCTCGCGCCGCTTATAGAGCTTTCCATCAAGCGGTTTTCAGCTGCCTGCGCGGCGGCCTCCGACACCATATAATGACCCGAACCCGACCCGATACCCATATGAGCGTAGCCGGAGCCGCGCATTATCGTTTTCAAATCCGCAAAGTCAAGGTTTATGTTCCCCGTACTCCGCAAAAGCTGCGAAATATGCGTCACGGCGTCGCGAAGTATACCGTCCGCAATGCCAAAGGCGTTTACAAGCGTAACCTTCTGCGGCGACACGATACGTAAATTCTCGTTAGGTATCACAATAAGCGTATCAACTTTTTTCAGAAGCTCCGTTATACCCGCTTCGGCAACGGCGAGTTTCCGCGCCCCCTCGAACTTAAACGGTTTAGTTACAATCGCGACCGTTAACACTCCGCACTCCCTCGCAAGCTCTGAAATAACGGAAATCGCGCCGGTACCCGTGCCGCCGCCCATTCCCGCCGTAAAGAAGGCTATGTCAGTTTCGTCAAAGAGTTTGATAATGGCGTTTCGCGATTCCTCCGCGGACTTGCGCCCGAGAGTGGGGTCTGAACCCGCCCCCTGCCCTTTTGTGAGCTTTTCGCCTATTTGCAGCTTGATATCGGCGGCGGACGCTGAAAGCGCGTGCTTATCGGTGTTGATATTGACAAAGGTAATCCCCTTGGTATTCTCTGAAACCATACGGCTGACAACGTGGTTCCCCGCGCCGCCAATACCAAAAACCCGAATACGAACTATGTCACCGCCGGAGTCGTTTTGCTTATCGTCAAGTGTAAACATAGATTTCTCCTTTGTCTATAATAAATCAGTATTGCAATTTCGTAGGGGACACCACATCGTCCCGTCGGGTTTTGCTATTCTGCGTAATACGTACATTTGTGCAATTCTCGGGGCGATGTGGGCATCGCCCCCTACATTAGACCACAAAAAAGGTTTTAGGACAGGTCTAGTGTATAACCAAAACCTACGCAAATATTGATTTACCCTTAGCGTCGTAGCCTACAAACAGCGGGAGCTTTTCGAGCGTCAGCCGCCTTATCGCTTCGCAGCCGAGTTCCGTGAAGGCTATTTCCTCGCAGGTGGTAATGTGCTTTGCTATTAACGCGCCCGCGCCGCCTATCGCGCAGAAGTACGCGGCCTTGTTGCGTACTATTGCCTGTATGACTTCGGGGGACATTTCGCCCTTGCCGATAACAGCTCCCAAGCCGAGGTCAAAAAGGCGCGGAGCGAACTTATTCATACGCGCGGCGGTAGTCGGACCGCAACTCCCGATAACGCGCCCGGGGAGCGCGGCGGTAGGCCCCGCGTAGTAAATCACAGCCCCGGGAAGCTCAAAAGGAAGCGACGCTTCGCCGTCCAACAGCTCAAAAATTCGCAAATGCGCGGCGTCCCGGGCAGTGTAAACAGTACCCGAGAGGTAAACCCTATCCCCCGCGGAGAGGGTCAAAGCGGCCTCGCGCAAATTTTCGACATAAATCTCCATAACTACAGTATAACATATTAGTTATGCGTTGTCAAATGGAAATTATCGCGGCGGCGCAATAACTTTTTCATTCGACGCGTCAAACCCCGTCCACGCGCCGAGCGCGTCTTTGCGAAGCGCCGCAAAGCTTGAGATACGCAGATTGTTTAGGCGCGAAGCAATCCCGTGCCGCAGTCCGCAGATACGTATGTTTTCCCCCCGGCACTGGATTGCTTCGCACCTGTAACATTCAGCG
>JAISJH010000039.1 GCA_031261635.1 Oscillospiraceae bacterium | reverse complement strand
CGCCTGCGGGCGCACCCCCTTCTGCGGAAGGGGGCTTTTTTAGTTTGGACGAGGTTTACGGAATACGCCTCCATCGTAACCTTCGTCCAATCCAAAAAGCCCCCTTCCGGAGAAGGGGGTGCCGCCTCAGCGGCGGGGGTTGTCCCACGTCCAAACCCTCCAAAGCCCCCCTCTTTAGAGAGCGCACGTGCCGCCTCAGCGGCGGGGGGTGCCAGAGTTGCAAACGGTAAATAGCACAAAGGAGGGCGGGTTTGAAACCCGCCCCTACGTTACACATTCAGCTTCAGCTTTTCCACTATCTGCTGCAATATGTTAGCCTCGGAGCTCATTTCCTCGCAGCTTGCCGCGGAGTGTTCCGCGAAGTCCGCTACTTGGTTTATGTTGTCTACGAACAGCTGCATATTGGATATTGCAGATTCGATTTGTGTGCGCTGTACGCGGCTTATGCTTACTATTTTATCCATTCCCTCGCCGCTTTGTTCTACGGCTTCGGTAACCTGCGATAAGCTTGCGTTTGTGCGCTCGGTGATTTCCTTGCCGCGCTTGACATTATCGCCGCTTTGTGAAATAAGCGCGGAGGTTTCGCTTGCCGCCTGGGCGGATTTTGACGCGAGGCTTCGTACCTCCTCCGCGACCACCGCGAAACCTTTGCCGGCGCTGCCGGCGCGTGCGGCTTCGACAGCCGCGTTCAGCGCGAGTATGTTTGTCTGGAACGCTATATCGTCTATTACCTTGATGACTTTAGTTATATCGCGGCTCGAATCGTCTATCGCGTCCATAGCCACGACAAGCTCATTCATAGAGGCGAACGCCGAATCTATATCGTTGCGGACAAGTTTCATAGCGTTCAGCGCCTCCGCGGAAAACTCCGCGCTTTTAATGAACTCGTCCTGTATTTCCGCCAAAGTGCCGTTAATCAACGTAACCTCATTGCGCTGCGCGGTTGATAATGTCGCGAGGCTGTAGGACTTTTCAGACGTGCTGTGGGCGGTCTCGGCGAACTGCACGGACGCGCTCGCTATATCGCCGAACATCTGATTATTGCTCGCGAGCATTTGAATAATGCTGTGGCCGACCTCGTCCTCGTCTGACAGCGCCTTGTACGAGCCGCTCAAATCGCCGTCGGCAATGTCCTTGATAATAGCCGCCTGCTGTTTCATAGCGTTTGAGAGCGTATCGACACAGTGTTCGAGTATACCGATTTCGCCGAAGCTCTTGATAACGTGCGGGGGAATGTTAAGATTGCCGTTTGAGAGCCTGCGAATTTGGCGCGTAACTGCCGCGAGCGGCTTTTCAATGCCGGAAACGTTTGTAAAGACTATTGGTAGAATAATCGCCGCGATTACGACGACCGCGATTATCCACATTATAGCTACCCAGGCGGTGTCCTGCTCCGGCTTGTCAATCAGGATAGCGCCGACTACCGCGCTTCTGCCCTGAATAGGTATGTAATAATCCGCGCCGTCCTTAAACGCTTCTCCCGCCTGAAGCGTTTTCCAAAGCGCGGCAGACAGCGGCTCTTTATAATCCTCCGTGCCTAC
The DNA here is from genome assembly GCA_031261635.1 of Oscillospiraceae bacterium. GTDB lineage: Bacteria > Bacillota > Clostridia > Oscillospirales > Oscillospiraceae > JAISJH01. The sequence continues at coordinate 9,483 of JAISJH010000039.1, read as the reverse complement.
TGTGTTCAGCAAAGGCGCGTCGGCCTGGTATAAAACCACGTCGCCCTGCGAGGCGGCTTTTAGCGCGCTTAGTGTTGCGGCCTTATCGAGCCGCTTTGAGAGGAACAGCACGCCGATTTGCGTTGAGCCGTCTTTAATCGGTACTCCCGCCGTTATCGAAAAGCCGTTGTTAGTCGTGGGATAGGCGTAGCTTACGTATTTGCCCTCCATAGCGTCCGCTATAGCGAGGCTAGACTTGATATTATCCCCGAATTTAGCGGCGTTCGTGACGCGGGCTATGGCTATGCCGTCGTTATCCGTGAAGGTCATACCGTCACAGCCCGTAGCCGCGAAAGCGTTCTTAGCTTCCGCGATTACCGCCTCGGTGTCGCTGTTCTTGATAGCCTCTATAAGCGGCGCGGCGGGGTTGTCGGCGACTATCGTCGCGTAGTTCAGCACCTGAATGCGCCAGTCCTCCAGGAAGTTTTCGACGATAACGTGAGTAGCGTCAAAGGAATTATCCGCCACCAGCCGCGACGACTGAAACAGCGCGATTGATATACTGACAATAAATACCGCGATAAGCGGAGCAACGCAGAGGAGGAGAAGCCGAAATCTCAACGATTTAACATAAGGCAAATGAGTGGTTTGCATTGTCGTATCCCCTTTACAATTACATATTTTTCCTTATTATAACACAGGTAACAAGCTGTTGTCAAGAACGTTATTAGTTAGTTAACAGTTATCAAATATCAAATATCAGAGACGGGAGGTTTGGACGGGGGTTGCGCCCTGCGGGGGACACCCCCCCGCCTCTGCGGGCGGCACGTGCGCTCTCTAAAGAGGGGGGCTTTGGAGGGCAGGACGAGGGTTGCGGGGTACGCACAACGTAAACGTAGGGGCGGGTTTCAAACCCGCCCTCCCCGCGCCGTGCGCGGACGTAACCCCGTCCACCGTCCCGGCGCAGTGCGCCGGGACAGGGCTGGGCTTTGCCCTGCCCGTCTTTGCGAAGCCGCCACCGCACTTGCGATACGTACCTATGAAATGCGGCGAAGCAATCCAGGGTTGACGTAGAACCTTGCGATACGTAGGCTGTATGTTATCCCCCCGGCACTGGATTGCTTCGCACCTGTAACGTCCTACGTATCGCGGGCTTACCGGTGCTTCGCAATGACGGGGGCGGGCGCTTCGCTGATACGGGGGAGAGCGGGTTTGAAACCCGCCCCTACGTTTACCTGGTGCATAACCCGCGCCGTGCGCGGCGTACCTCCGCAACCAACGTCCAAACCCTCCAAAGCCCCCCTCTTTAGAGGGGGGAAGCGTCCGCAGACGCGGGGGGTGTCCCCGCAGGGCGCAACCCCCGTCTCTGATATCTGATATTTGCTAATTGTTAACTGAACCATCGTCTCTGATATTTGATATTTGATATTTGATAACTGTCAACTGTCAACATAGCCGATTGACAAATCGTCGTGCAGCCATACCATTAGGGCTTCTACGGGGCTATAGGAGTTTACGCGTATGGCCACGCAAAGGGCGTAGTACATTGCAATCGCCGAGATTAGGCAGACCGCCGCAATCTCGCGGGGTTTGCGTTCCTGAAGCAGTCGCGGGAGTGTGCGCCATATTATTAAGGCTGTCATAAAAATTAAAAAGGGCATAGTTTACGCCTCCGCGACAGACCCGCTTGCGGCGGGTGATTTTCTAAAACCGCGTAACAGCGAGCCTATCAGCGTTATCAGCGGCAATACAAATTCCACTGCTGCCCAAACGAACGGCGCGGTTGTCGTGCCAAAATAAAAGCTGTCCGTGGGACTGTCGAAGATTTTTAGTCCGTAGACGGCGATTAGCGCGCCGACGGGTAGCAGGAGCGATTTATATTTTTCAAGCCGCAGAATGTGTTTTAAGGCCTGCAAAACGCCGTAAAACGACACGAGTATACGGAACATTGAGAAGGTCATCATCATTAGCGAGTAAATGCTCTCGGTACTGCTTAGGGACGCGCCGAAGTTTATCATACGCACGGCGTCGAACGAGGGCAGCATTGAGTATTCCGCGAGCCGCCCGAGTAGTAAGGTTTCGCGCAGATATGTTATTGAGAGGTAGAGGATACTGTAGCCGATGATAACCGCGTAGCCCTTTGCGAAGCCGTTTTTCTTTTGCCGGAGTTTTCCCGCGAATACAAGCATAGCGATACTTTCGCCGAGCGATATCGCGGACATTATATGCCCGGAGCGCAGATAGACGACAGGCTCACGCGCCAGAACCGGGAGGATATTGCCAAAATCCATCTGCGAGGCGGAAATAATAAGCTCGAAACTTAGTACCGCTATACCCGTAATGAGAACCACCATAGGAAGCCGCGCGATAGTGTTAAAGCCTTTTGTCAGGCCGTAGCAGCAGGTTCCGACCGTGACGACGGTTATAAAGACGATAGGCGTTTCCGGGAGAAGGTTTTCCGCGACAAAATGTTCAAGCTCCGAGGAATTTAACGAAGCGATAACGAGGAAAAAGAGGGCGTAGACCAGCGAGAATACGCGCCCGAGTACAGGCCCGAGCGCGGCTTCGTTAATGCCGAATAAATCCTTGCCCGGGTGCCGCTTAACAAGAATGACGCAAACGGCGAAAACCGGGAGGAACATAAGTCCCCCGAACAAGGGTATAAGCCAGGCGTCGCGCCCCGCAACGCCGCTGACAAAAGCGGAATGCAGGATAGAGCCCATCATATAGCACATTCCAACCGAGATAAACTGCCCCTGCGTCAGCTTGAGTTCTTTCATAAATCCTCCGAATGTCGCTGTGCTGTAAGAACGTGTTTAGACGCTGTATTCAAAACGTGAAAACTAAAAAGTCCGTCATTGCGAAGCGCCGGGAAGCTTGCGATACGTATTGTGTTACAGGCGCGAAGCAATCCAGTGCCGGGGGGATAACTTACGTATGTTACGCGCCCGGCACTGGATTGCCGCGCCGGTCTATTCAGTTAACAGTTATCAAATATCAGATATCAGAGACGTAGGCTTGGACGGGGGTTGCGCTCTGCGGGGGAACCACCCCGGCGCTACGCGCCACCCCTCCCAAGAGGGGAATTTACGGAGGAAGCTTTCGCAACCCCGCAACCCCGCAACCCACGTCCAAACCCATTCCCCTCTTGGGAGGGGTGCCGCCCGCAGGCGGCGGGGTGGTTCCCCCCGCAGGGCGCACCCCACGTCCAATCCCTCGTCTCTGATATCTGATATTTGCTAACTGTTAACTGTTACAACGTCTCTGATATTTGATATTTGATAACTGTTAACTGCCTCTGTTCCGTTGTTCTATTTTTTCTGAAATCGCGCCTGTGCTGTCCAGTATTGTTTCTATTTTATAGGTTACTTTTAGGTTTGGGTAGTATTCGTCCCAGTTTTCTATTAGCTCTTTGCTTTCCCTGGGGTATTTTTTGTAGATATCCTCGCCGAAGCCGAATACGCAGGCGTTCAAACCCTGACTGACGTTTACTACGTTTTCAAGCTCGCTTTGGAAAGAGGCGTTTGCCTGTTCCTCCAGTTCCCTGCGCTTGTCGCTTTTGTAGTATTCGTCCCCGGACGTTACGGAGGACAGCGTACAGCGGAACTTTGCCGTTATGTTTATTGAGAACTCGCCGTTTTCGTATTTTGGTGTAACGTTTGTCTGCGTCATAATAATCCGCAGGTCTACGACACCGCCGTCGGGGGTTCTGACCTCGTGCGTGCCGCCGTTGTATTCGCCTGTTATGACGAGCATAGCGCGCGCCTGATACGCAGAAAGCGTGCCAATCATACGGTCGTCCTTAAACACTGCGGCTCCGCGCAGAACGGCGTGAACGTTGTCTTTATCAACGCCGATAAGCGGCAGGGTAGGGGCGGTGGTGGAGCTAAGGAGCGCGGAAATAAAGTCCGCTATAGTGCTTTTCGCGCACATTGTATTGTACTTCTGCGCGGTAAGGAGGTTTGTCAGAACGGTTACGGGCATTGCCTCGATTTTGGGTTCCAGTTCGTACAGTTCCTCGGCGGTATTGTCCGCGACAAAGAGCGGTATGCTGTAGCGGGCGTCGGAGGAGCGGCAGAAGTAGTCGAGGATATCACGCATACCATTCTCGGCGGCTTCGCGCCCTATTGTGATGACCTGCGCGTGACCTGTATAGAGCTTGCGGCTTAGCATATTGCCCAAATCGCGCAGGGGTGTCTGGATACCGTCGCCGACCTGCGTGAGGTTAGTATAGGCCTTGCCGGAAGCGTCCGCGCCGAAGTTCGCGGCGTTAGCGAACTGCCCGATGATTTTGTATTGCCCGTCCTCGGCGGCGTCTATCCCCACGCCCATCAAAAGCGCCAGCCCGTTGATTTCGCTCGCGCTCCAACAAGAGGAGAGTACAGTTAGCAGAGTGCAGATAGCGAATAGCAGATATATGAGTCGTTTCATCGTGTTCTCCAAATAGGGGTTTATGTCGCGTATTAAAAATGGTAAAGGGTCAAGAGTCCGTCATTGCGAGCCGCGCGAAGCTTGTGATACGTAGGAGTGAAACCGGCGCGGCAATCCAGTGCCGGGAGCGTAACATACGTATCTGTGGCGTATACTACTGGATTGCTTCGCACCTATACCGCGTTGTATGTTAAGCTTTCCGGTGCTTCGCAATGACGAACTCTTTAGTAGCTTCGTAGGGGGCGATGCCCACATCGCCCCGTCCCGTAGAATGTGAAATTGATGAACCCGCGGGACGATGTGGGCATCGTCCCCTACAATAGCGAGCGCGTTGTAAATGACCGGGCGCAACCAATCGTCCAAACCCCCGTAATTATCAATTGTCAATTGTCAATTATCAATTGTCATAACCCCCGTCTCTGATATTTGATATTTGCTATCTGTTAACTGTATCAAATTTCCGCTCCGCGGCCTTCTACTCCGCCGGAGAAATTCGGGGCTTTCATATTTTTACGCTTTGTCTGTTTCGGGTGGATAATGCTCGGGCGTTTCAGCAGCGACCAGAGCGGGGCGCGGATAAGCGTGTCGCCGAGGTCTGAGGGGGCGAAGGGTGCTACAGGGTGCAGATATGGCGCGCCGAAGGATTCGAGCGAACCTAAGTGAGTAATCAGTATCAGACAGCCGAGCATAAGCCCGAAGCCTCCGAGCATAGAGGCGAAAATAAGGAATATCCACCGCAGAAGCGACAAGGGGTCGCTTACTGTCGGCGTAACGTAGCCCGCGACTGCCGAGAGCGCGATGACTATGACAACGGGAGCGCCGACTAAGCCGGCCTCTATAGCGGCCTGTCCCATTACGAGCGCGCCTACTGTTGAAACAGCCTGACCTGTTGGTTTTGGGAGGCGCACGCCCGCTTCGCGCAGAACTTCAAAGGTAAAGAGCATTACGGCGGTTTCAAGGGGGGAGCTGAACGGCGTGTTCTCGGTTGCGGCGGAGATTGTATACAGCAGGGCGGTAGGAATGACCTCCTGGTGGAAATTGACCAGAGCGACGTATACAGCGGGAGCCGTCAGACTTACAAAGAACGCCGCGAAGCGCAGTATCCGCAGGAAAGTCGCGAAATAGGGGCGTATTGAGTTATCCTCGGGGGAGTGAAAATTCTCCACAAAGAGCATAGGCATTGTGAGGACAAAGGGCGAACCGTCGACGATAAGCGCACAGCGTCCGTCAAGCAGTTTAGCCGCAACTACGTCCGGCTTTTCCGTGTAGCCTATTGTCTGGAATATACTGCGCGGCGCGTCCTCGATGTATTCCTCGATGTAGCCGTCTGACAAAACCGCGTCTACGTCTATAGTTTTGAGGCGTTTTCTAACCTCGTCAATGAGGCTCGGCTGCGCCACGTCGTCAAGCCAGCAGAGGCAGAGTTGCGTATTGGTGCGCTTCCCGGCCTGCACTCCCTCCATACGGAGGTGTGTGTTTTTAAGTTTTCTGCGGATAAGCGCGGTGTTGGAGCGGAAGTTTTCGTTAAAGCCCTCGCGCGGACCGCGTATGACTGTCTCGGTTTGAGGTTCCTCAATGCCACGCCCGGGAAAGCCCTTGGTATTGACGAATACGGCGGTTGCGTAGCCGTCCACGAACAGCGCGGTGTCGCCGTTGAGAATAGCGTCGGCGGCTTCGCCGATTGTGGTAGCGGAACCGCACTCGCCAATAGTAATGTCGTCGCCGCGCATAAGCGGTTTCATAAGCAAATCGCCGATAGGCTCTGCGTCCGCAAGCCCGTCGATAAAAACAATCCCCGCGTCGCGCCCGTCCGGCAGGGCGAAGCGGCGCATAATAAAGTCGTTGTCGCCGGGAAAAAGGTTCTGCATAGCCTGAAGGTTATCGGACAGCGCGAGGAATATAGGTACCGGCTGTAAGTTCAAAATTTTCACCGCCTTTTGCAGTAGTATTGACCGCGACTGGTAAGATTATACACGTTCGTAGGGGCGGGTTTCAAACCCGCCCTCCCCGCGCCGTGCGCGGGGTGCGCCGGGACGGCGCACTTGCGATACATTGAGGCTCTGTAGGGGACGATGCCCACATCGTCCCACCGGGTTTTGATATTCTACGTAATACGCACAATATTGCAATACGCGGGTCGATGTGGGCATCGACCCCTACAGGACGTGGCTCGCAATGACGGTGCGCCGGGACGGCGCACCCCGCGCACGGCGCGGGGGAGGGCGGGTTTGAAACCTGCCCCTACGGGTTTGTGCGTCCGCCGTAACCCCGTCCACCGTCCCGGCGCATTGCGCCGGGACAGGGCAGGGCTTCGCCCTGCCCGTCTTTGCGAAGCCGCCGCCGCACTTGCGATACGTAGTTGGTGATACGCGGCGAAGCAATCCAGGGTTGACGTAGTATTCTGCGATACGTTAGACGTAGGACGTATGTTGTCCCCCCGGCACTGGATTGCTTCGCACCTGTAACGTCCTACGTATCGCAAGCTTACCGGTGCTTCGCAATGACGGACTCTTGACCCTTTACCATTTGCGTATGTCTCTAGCAAACATTTCTTGCAAAACGCCGCTAAAGCACACCCTTACTTGCTTTACACTAATAATTGTTTACTGTAAATCGCGGATTTTCTTTCGCATACCTTGGAATAGGCTGACATATTGTTTATTGTGCATTGTTCACAATTTCTTAAATTCTTTGTGACTAAAGGTTCATACAATTCAGTTATTTTGACTAAGTTTGTTGAAAATGAAAATAAACTATTGACAAATTGACTTAAACGTGTTATTATGTTCAACATCAAGGTAGCAATCTGACTAATTGAGGTTTTAGCAGGCTGGTTTTAGCCGTCTGAAATTTTGATTGGTCGCGCCCCAAAATCATTTTAGCTAGGAGGATAGCACATGAAAAAGGCACTCGCACTTGTCATCGTGGTCGTTATTATGACGGCCGTTATGACACCCTGTTTCTTAGCTGGCGCGGCTCCAGGTGACGTGCCCCCCGACCTCGCAGGAGCGACAGTGGTTGGAACGTGGCCTGCGGCGGCAGGTACCTATGACCCATCGCTTGACACTCTGGGTATCCCTACAGGCGCAGACGTATTCCTGTTTATGGACGCAGCATCTTTCACGGCAACCCCGGCTCCGGCGGCTATTGCCGGATTTACAGCAGTAACATCACTCGCAGACCTGGCGGAAGGTTCTTATTTTATAGCCAATGTAAACGGTTTTGAGTACGCCATTGTGGCGCAAGGACCCGTTACAGAGGCGGCACCTGCACCCGCTCCCGCTCCGGCGGCTCCCGCGGGTAACGCTCCCGCCGAACTCGGCACGGCGCTTCTAATCGGCGTGTGGCCGGCTCCCGCCGGTACATACGACCCCACGTTGGATACCGTAGGTATCCCGGGTGGAGCGCAGGTCTGGGGTTTATTTGACGCTATGACTTACGCCGCGCTTCCGGCTCCCGGCTCTATCGCGGGTTATACCTCGGTCGGGTCTGCCGCCGAAGTAACGGAAGGCACATACGCTATAGCCAACGTCAACGGTTTTGACTACGCAATCCTCGGTGTTCCCGGTACGGGCAGTGTCGAGGTTCCCGTAGCTCCCGCGGCTCCGGCGGCTCCCGTAGCTCCCCCGGTAGGCGCGACGGGTCCTCAGCAATTAGCGGCTTTCAACACCAAAGAAGAAGCCGGTAACATCTACTTCACGGCCAGTGTAAACGGCACTGTCGAAGTAGCGGCAGAGCCTATCCCCTATACCAAGGGAATGACGGCTGTAGACGCTCTTGTCGAAGCTCACAAAAAGTGGTATTCGGGCGGCGAGTCCGGCTTTGCGGGCGGCATTGATTCTACCTACAATATGTACCTCATAACTACTGCCTGGGGCATTGCGGCTACTCCCGCGGTTATGGTTAACGGTATGCCGCAGGGTCACCCCGACCTAATGGGCGGCGCGACTTCCGACAAACTGCTCCTTTCAGAGGGCGACAACGTTGTGTTGATTGCTTCCTCGGGGCTTGCGACCTACGTCTCGGTTGAGGGTTCTGTCGACGGCGATAACGTCACTCTGACGGGTTTAACCTGGGTTCTCGACTTCTCTACCTTTACCTGGGCAAAGTCTCCGTTTAAGGGACAGCTCGTTACAGCGGACGGCACGGAACTCGGCGACTTTGACGAGGAAGGTCAAATCACCATTCCGACCTCACAGGGTACTGTTATCCTTAGCGTAAAGCCGCAGGTTACGGCGAGCGGCAAGACGCTTCCCGGCCCGCAGTCTACGTTTAACGACCCGATTACAACCTATCCTATCGGTCAGTTCAACGAGTACCGCGATAATAAATACGACTATTCCTTCTTCGGCAACAAGGACAGCCACTGGGTAGCCCCCGGCGAACCGTTCCTGCTTATGCTCGAAGTCAACGTAATGGTCACGGAAAAAGAGAGCTCGTATAAGGACGCTAAAGCGTACAGCGCGGCGGTTCTCGCTCACCAGGCTAACGCGAAACTGCCTGTCGACCTCGGCGACGGCACTACAATCGTCTGGGAATCCTCGGGACTGTGGAAAACTCCCAAAGACCGTGGATTTGATGAATCAAAACTGCCGGAAATCCCCGCCGGAGCTAACGGCTACTGGACAAAACAAGACCAGGGCGGTAACTTCGTAATCACAAGCCCCTCCGACGCCGGCGCGAAATACTTCGTACAGCGTCACGCCGAATCGTGGGCAACTACGACCGAAGGCGACCCCGAAGGGCTTGAAGTAGCCTACACAAACAAGGGCGACGGCCAACAGCTTCTGCTTGTAGTGCTGTTCAGCCTGCTCCTCTCCGTTCCGACCGCTATCGCGGCGTTTATCGGCAACACAACCGAGCTTAAATCCGGCGGACGTAAGTTCACGGGACTTGACGGCGCTATAAAGAAATAACAGACCCCGCGGGTTTCGCGCTTCGCGGTTTACGCCGGGCGCGGAAAGAATAACAAATACTTTGGAGGTTAAACAATATGCCTACTCCTAACACCGCGGGAATGAAGAAAACTTCCCTCGGAACGGTCTTAAAAAGAATTTGGAAAATGGCTATTCC
>JAISJH010000063.1 GCA_031261635.1 Oscillospiraceae bacterium | reverse complement strand
TCCCCTCTTGGGAGGGATGCCGCGTAGCGGCGGGGTGGTGTCCCCGCGCAGTGCGCGGGCGTAACTCCGTCCACCGTCCCGGCGCCGTGCGCCGGGACAGGGCAGGGCTACGCCCTGCCCGTCTTTGCGAAGCCGCCGCCGCACTTGCGATACGTACCATTGATATGCGGCGAAGCAATCCAGGGTTGACGTAGAACCCTGCGATACGTAGTCCGTATGTTATCCCCCCGGCACTGGATTGCTTCGCACCTGTAACATTGTACGTATCGCGGGCTTACCGGTGCTTCGCAAAGACGGCGCACGGCGCCGGGACGTAATCCGGGCGAGGCGAGGTGCGTTGCCCCTACACGGCGGGTGCAACCCGCGGCGCGTCCCCGCAACCCCCGTCCAAACCCTCCAAAGCCCCCCTCTTTAGAGGGGGGGAGCGTCCGCAGACGCGGGGGGTGCCGTACCCCCGTCCAAACCCTCGTCTCTGATATCTGATATTTGCTAACTGTTAACTGAACCACCGTCTCTGATATTTGATATTTGATAACCGTTATCTGAATCAATTGACAATCCTTGCCGCATATGATATAATACAACGGTTCAGGACTTTAGGATACGGAAAGTGAGGTGTTCTTGCTATGCACAATGCCGACGAGCTTCTTGCTATGATTAAAGAGCGGCGGTTTACGGCTCTTAGAGTTGCCTTTACCACGCTTAACCCGGCTGATATTGCCGAGTTTCTGAGCGACGACCTGCCAGAAAAGCAGCTTGCGCTTGTGTTCCGCATTATCCCGAAGGACAGGGCGGCGGACGCTTTTGCCTACCTGGAGGCTGAAACGCGCGAAATTATTATCAACTCTATCACAGACCGCGAGATTGCGGACCTTATCAATAACGAGCTATACGTAGACGACGCCGTGGATATGCTCGAGGAACTTCCCGCAAACCTTGTCAAGCGCGTTCTCGCAACCGCCAATACTGAAACCCGCGAGCTTATCAATCACTTCCTCCAGTACCCGGAGGATTCTGCGGGCAGTATTATGACAGACGAGTTCGTAGACCTCAAAGCCTATATGACGGTTCGTCAGGCCTTTGACCATATCCGCAAAACAGGCGAGGACAAGGAAACAATTTACACCTGCTACGTGATTGACGCTAACCGCACTTTGCAAGGCGTTGTCAACGCCCGCGACCTAATGCTCTCGAACGACGACGTTGTTCTGCGCGATATTATGCACGTCAACCTCATTTCCGCGACTACCACCGACGACCGCGAGTATGTCAGCGAACTCTGCTCGCGCTACGACCTGCTCGCCGTGCCGATTACCGACAGCGAACGCCGCCTTGTGGGGATAGTCACGGTTGACGACGTTATTGACGTTATCGAGCAGGAGGCTACGGAGGACTTCGAGGTTATGGCGGGTATGAAACCGTCGGAAAAAACTTATTTCCGCACGGGCGTACTTGACCTTGCTAAAAACCGCATACTCTGGCTGCTGCTTCTGATGATTTCAGCTACTCTGACCGGAACCGTTCTGATACACTTTGAATCTGCCTTCACGGTAAACTCACTGCTTGTCGCGCTTATGCCAATGCTGATGAGTACGGGCGGCAACGCGGGGAACCAGTCCGCGACGCTGATTATCCGCGGTATGGCGCTCGGGGAGGTTGAAGTCCGCGATATCCTGCGCGTTATATGGGTTGAGCTTCGCGTAAGTCTAATCTGCGGCGTACTGCTCTCTGTCGTGAACTTCGCGCGGGTAATGCTAATGTACCCGAATGAGATGACTGTCGCAATGGTAGTATCGGTTTCGCTGATAGCGACGGTGGTAATGGCGAAAGTAGTAGGCTGTGTACTGCCGATAGCGGCAAAAGTGTGCCGGCTTGACCCGGCGATTATGGCGGCTCCGCTGATAACGACGCTGGTAGACGTGACCTCGCTGATAATCTATTTTTCAGTGGCAAAATTATTATTGGGGATATAAAAAATGAAAAAACAAGTTTACAACAACGACTCCATTTCACAGCTTAAGGGCGCGGACAGGGTTCGCAAACGTCCCGGCGTTATCTTCGGCTCGGACGGCTTAGAGGGCTGTCAACACGCCGTGTTTGAGATTCTCTCAAACGCTATTGACGAGGCCCGCGAGGGCTACGGCGACCGCATTGTGGCTACGCGCTATCTTGACGGCTCGTTCCAGGTCGAGGACTTTGCGCGCGGCTGTCCGCTAGACTGGAACGAGGCGGAGCAGCGTTTTAACTGGGAACTCGTATTCTGCGAGCTGTACGCCGGAGGCAAGTACGACAACAACAGCGGCGAAAACTACGAGTATTCGCTCGGTCTGAACGGTTTAGGCTCCTGCGCCACGCAGTACGCTTCGGAGTATATGAACGTCGAGGTTTTGCGCGACGGCAAACGCTTCACGCTCCGCTTTGAAAAAGGCGAAAACATCGGCGGCTTAAAATCCGAACCCACTAAAAACAAAAAAACCGGCACTCGCATACACTGGAAGCCGGACATTGACGTTTTCACCGATATCCGAGTACCGCTTGAATATTTCACGGAAACGCTGAAAAAACAGGCTGTAGTAAACTCCGGGATAACGTTCATACTGCGGAACGAAACGGAGGACGGGACTTTCGAGGAACTAAGCTATCTCTATCCGCAGGGCATCTCAGACTACGTAACCGAGCTGTCGGGCGGTGAAGCGTTAACGGAAGTGCAGTTCATCGAAAGCGAGAAAAAAGGCCGCGACCGCCCGGACAAGCCCGAATACAAGGTAAAACTCTCGGCGGCGTTCTGCTTCTCAAACAGTAACAGCGTAATCGAGTATTACCACAATTCCTCGTGGCTAGAACACGGCGGCGCGCCTGAAAAAGCCGCTAAATCCGCCTTTGTAAGCGCGATTGATACGCTTATTAAAAACAAGGGCAAATACACGAAAAGCGAGAGCAAGATAACCTTTCCCGATATTCAGGACTGCTTAATACTCGTTACTAACTGCTTCTCGACTATGACGAGCTACGAAAACCAGACGAAAAAATCTATAAATAACAAATTCATTCAGGAGGCTATGACAGAGTTTTTCAAGTCAAAGCTTGAAGTATATTTTATAGAAAACAGCGCGGAGGCAGACCGCATTGCCGACCAGGTACTCGTAAACAAGCGAAGCCGCGAGACCGCTGAAAAGACGCGCCTCAACCTTAAGAAAAAACTTTCCGGCAACCTCGATATAGCAAACCGCGTACAAAAATTCGTGGATTGCAGGACTAAGGACATCAACCGCCGCGAGCTTTATATCGTAGAGGGAGATTCGGCGCTCGGAAGCTGTAAACTAAGCCGCGACGCGGAGTTTCAGGGCATTATGCCCGTGCGCGGTAAAATACTGAATTGCCTGAAAGCCGATTATGACAAAATTTTCAAGAGCGATATAATTACAGACCTCTGCCGCGTTCTCGGCTGCGGCGTGGAAGTGCGCGGTAAGCACGGAGCCGCCGACCTCTCGGCCTTCGACCTCTCGAATTTGCGCTGGAATAAAGTAATCATCTGCACGGACGCTGACTACGACGGTTATCAAATACGGACGCTTATTCTAACAATGCTTTACAGGCTTACCCCGACCTTAATCGAAAAAGGCTATGTATATATCGCGGAATCCCCGCTGTACGAGATAATTGCCGGCAAAAAGACGCTCTTTGCCTACACCGACCAGGAAAAAAATAAAATCGCGGAAAAACTCGGCAACACAAAGCTGACAATAAACCGCTCAAAAGGTTTAGGCGAAAACGACCCTGAAATGATGGCGCTGACAACAATGAACCCCGCCACGCGCAAACTAATAAAAATCTGCCCGACAGACGTCCGCGAAACAGCCGCCGCCTTCGACCTACTGCTGGGCGATAACCTGTCCGGGCGCAAGGAGCATATTGCGAATAATGGTTATAAGTATCTGGAGTTAGCTGATATCTCTTGACAACGAACGCAAAAAGTAGTATGATTAAGGTAAGGGAAATGGTATGACCGCCAAATCAAGGGAAATGGCGCGCGGCTTGCGCAAGCCGCCGCAAATGATACTAAGCGAAGCGCAAATAGCGGAGCTGAAACAAGACATCGCGGCAATAGGCGCGGACTTGCGGGTGTTTGTGTTTAATTATGCTCGTGTATTCGGAACTAGTTATGTCCCGGAATATGATATAATTGCCGTTAAAGGAAATATTTTCCCGGATACAGAATCCGGCTCAACACACCCGCGTGACTTAATGTCAGCCCGCGCCGTGCTTGCTCACGAATATTACGGACACAGAACATATCAAAATACCCCTGTACCCATTGACGACTGGCGTGACGAGTTTAGGGCAAGCTATACGGCGGCTAAGATTACTCCTAACCTTACCGAGGAAGACAGACGTTATCTAATTCTTGACGCGTTGGCAAGGGCAGCCGAGGAAGGCGTTAGTATTAGACACAACAACTTTATAAGGAGTGTGCTATATGGCTACACAAACATTTGATTTTCGTCGCTTGAGAACTAATACGACGAAAGAAGAAGCTCATTATCTATTAGAAGCTCAAGGCGAAATATTGCAATTCGGACACACCGACAGGGTATGCCCGCGCTGCGGCAGTGAGCTGACATATGTTGAGGGCGACAGTTGGGCAACAACATATTGTAAAGATAAGGGTTGTACGCAAGTCACTTGCAAGGGGATTTAATTATCAATTGAAACCCGCACCCCCGCAACCCACGTCCAAACCCCCGTAATTATCAATTATTCATTATCAATTATCAATTGTCATAACGTCTCTGATATTTGATATTTGCTAACTGCTAACTGCAACAACTACCTTGCCGCTTACGTCGGTGCGCCATATTCTTGCTCCCGAGGTCGCTAGACGCTCTATTGCTTCGGCTGTCGGGTGGCCGAAGTTGTTGTATTCTCCTACTGATATTATGGCTATTTCTGCTTTTACCTTGTTCAGGAAGCGTTCGCCGCTTGAATATTTCGAGCCGTGGTGCGCGGCGTATAGAAGCTCTATATCGGGGAGTTCGGCGTAGTAGAGGAGGCGCAGTTCCGTGGTGCTGTCCATATCTCCGGCTACGAAGGCGTCGAAGTCTGTTCCGTTTTCTAGGTGGAACGACAAGCAGGCCGCTACGCCGCGCTCGTTTGTACTGCCTATACGGCCTAGCGGCGGGTAGAGCGTTATCGTCAGACGGTCGTGTCCGGGGACTGTAAAGCTTGTGGTTTCTGATATGTAGACAATCTCCGTCCCTACGTAGCGTGCTACGCCTAAAATATACGTTCCGAGTTCGCCGATTTCCCAGTCCTCGAGGTCGGGAACGTACAAACGCTTTACGGGAAGTCTGCGGAGCAGCTCCGCGGCTCCGTTTGCGTGGTCGGAGTGAAAATGCGTGAGTATCAGCGCCTCGACAGAGTAGATATCGCGGTTTTGCAGATAATTCACGGCCTCTGTGGCGGCGCGGTTATTGTAGCCGGAGCCGCCGCAGTCTACTACAATCGCCGTGCCGCCAAGAGTGTGGACGGTGCAAAGCCCCTGCCCGATATTCAGCGCGCTTGAGGTAAAGACTTCTGTAGAGAAGCCCTTAAAGGGTAGAGGTATATTATTCAGCGCGTTCGCGCCCTGCGAGATTAGGAACGTGAAAACCGTAAATATCGCGAGCGCCGTCCGAAGTTTTCTAAAGCTCTCGCTTTTATATCTAAAGCGGAAAAACAGCACTACGCCCAAGGCAAGGAGCATTACAACAAGCCACACCGAGGTATAAAAACTCGCGCGGAACAGCATAGTATGCGGAATCCTGCTGAAAACGTCCGCTGTAAGCATCATAAACCGTGCCGGGAGCGCGGCTACTGCGGCTATAACGCTTCCGGCGGCGGGAAAGAATACACCTACGCCGAGCGCGATTGTCCCGAGTATGTACGCCGGAGTAACCGCCCAGCTTACGGCTATATTGCAGGGGATTGATATTAGCGACACCTGCCCGAATATAAAAACGGTTATAGGAAAAACCGCGATATTTGCCGCTAGGGTAACGCCGACCGCCGAGTTAAAGCCTTTCACAAAGCCGCCGAATTTGCGTTTTTCAATAAGCCCGGACGTGAGCGAGTTCAAGCCCGAAGTAAAATAATTAGCAAACAGGTAAATTCCCAGCACCGCCGCGTAGGACATTTGCAGACTTCGGCTCTCGATAGAGCGCGGGTTTTGAAACAGCAATAGCACAAAGGAGATGAACAGCGCGCGCCAGCGTCCGTACTCCCTGTCAAAGAGCGGCGCGGCGAGCAGCATTATCGTCATAATCCCCGCGCGGGCGACTGACGGCGACGCGCCCGTAACGAGCATAAAGACGATTACGACAGGGATTGTTATAAGCGGCATAATACGGTTGCGCCCTAAAATCGTTTGCATAACGCCCGCTAAAATCGAGAGGTGCATACCCGATATCGCGACAATGTGAGCTATCCCGGTGGCTGAAAACACCGCGCTGTAGTGACCCTCGCTGTACCAGGCGTCGCTGTTGCCTGTCAGAAAAGCCGTCATAAAGGGCGCGACGTCGGCAGGGAAAATTTTCGCGGAAACGGCGGTAAGCTTTTCCGCAATCGGAGCCGCGAGCGACAATAAGCGCCCGGCAAAGGCCGCCGCCGGGATATAAAAATACAGGTCGTACACAACGCGCCACAGCAGGAACACAGCGAAAGCAAGCGCGAGTATTAACCCGCGCTTAAACCATTTTGTGTTAATGAACCGCTTCACCGATAAAGCAAGCGCTCTTGCGAATTAAAGGGGGACAGCAAATGAAAATGCAGGTGCGGGACGCTTTGCCCGGCTTTTGCGCCGCTGTTGACGACTACGCAGTAGTCCTCAATCCCCTCGTTACGGGCAATCTCGGCAATCGCGGACATACAGTGTCCTGCAAGGGGCGCGGTTTCAAAGGTCAGGTCGCCGGCTTTTTCAATGTGAATCTTCGGCATAACAAGAACGTGCGTATCAGCAAGCGGGTTAATATCACGAATAGCCAGTACGGAGCCGTCCTCGTAAACCTTGGTAGCGGGGACAGTCCCCGCGATAATCTTGCAGAATAAGCAGTCGTGCATAATGTGAGCCTCCTTGTGTTAAAAATGTGTTTTAATGTATTGACCCGCGCACGGCGCGGGCTGAGAGGGTTGACGTAGTTTTCTGCGATACGTACCGTATGTTACGCTCCCGGCACTGGATTGCCGCGCGCCTATACGTCCTACGTATCGCAAATGCGGCGGCGCTCGCAAAGACGGCGCACGGCGCCGGGACGTGGGTAGGACGCCGGGACGTGGGTTGGACGGGGGACGCGTCCGCGCACGGCGCGGGGACACCTGGTTCCATTACGCAAACACTCCCTTCACATTTGACGCGTCCGCGCACGGCGCGGGG
>JAISJH010000024.1 GCA_031261635.1 Oscillospiraceae bacterium | reverse complement strand
AAAAATCTGGTGATTGAGCTTGTTCAAACCGATGTAGTTGAGTTAGACGAGTTGTACTGGTTCATCGGGCGTAAGGAACGCACCAAGACGCGCGAGAACGTCTACGTGATGACTATGGTTAGCCGCGAACCTAGGCAGCTAGTGGGTGTAGTGGCCGCGACTGATAAATCATCGAAGCATATACAAGCGATGGTTGATGCCGCTCCCGAAGCAGATAAATACTGCACTGACGGGTATACTGGGTATCTCGATGTGGTCTATCAAGGAAAACACATTCGGAACGTTCGTGACAAAAGCGACACGTTCACCGTCGAGGGCGTGAACGCAGATTTGCGGCATTATATCCCGATTTTAGCGCGAAGCAGCCGCTGTTTCCCACGAAAACTCGAGACGCTGCAAGCGGTTCTCGCGGTATTTGCCGAAGCCTATTACTGCTTTGGCGTGGCGAAACTTAAATGGCGCGCCTCTCACGACAAAAGCGAAGTCCCGTTTTCTGTGATACACTTTCTATAATCCGCGTTTTGCCACGCCCTGTACAAAACCTTCCCTTGACAAAACCCTTGTAATGCGCTATACTAAAGAAAAAACTTGGGGGCTGTTCTAATGTATAATGATATCTTTGGCAATATTTATGATATTCAGAAATTCTCGGTTCACGACGGGCCGGGGATTCGCACTGACATTTACCTTAAGGGCTGTCCGCTGTCGTGTTTGTGGTGCCATAGTCCCGAGTCGCAGTCGTTTACGCCGGATTTGGCTTGGTTAGAACTTAAATGTATCGGCTGCGAGATTTGCGGAGCCTGCCTGAACGTCTGCCCAAACGGCGCGATTACTCGCGGGGAGCAGACCGTCGGCCTTAAGGGCGAGCCTATATCGTACCCGGTGGTTGACCGCTCGAAGTGCGACGTTTGCCTTAAGTGCGCGGAGGTTTGCCCGTCTAAGGGCTTGTTTAACACGCTTCGGCACGTTTCAGTTGAGGACTGTATGAAATCGGTTCGGCAGGACAAGGCTTTTTATGAAAAATCGGGCGGCGGGGTGACGATATCCGGCGGCGAGCCTATTTCGCAGTTTGAGTTTTGCCTTGCGCTCGCTAAGGCCTGTACTGAGGAGGGTTTTCATACCGCGCTCGATACGACGGGCTTCGCTCCGACCGAGCATTATCTTAAAATCCTGCCCTATATAAACCTGTTTTTGTTTGACTTAAAGCATATGGACAGCGAACGCTCTAAGCGGCTCGTCGGAGTTCCGAACGAGCTTATACACGAAAATGCCCGCGTACTCGCTAAAAACGGCGCGCGTTTTCAGATACGCTTCCCGATAATCCCGCGGCTTAACGACAGCGCGGAAAACGTCGAGGCTACGGCGCGTTTCTGCCTCGAGATAAAGGACGCGATTGACGTAGTTCAAATCCTGCCGTTCCACAGACTGGGCGGGAGCAAGTACGAGCGTCTGGGACTAAAATACCGTATGAACGTAAATCCTCCGGACGGCGAAGCGATGAAGCGGCATTTGTCCGTGTTCACGGCGCTTGGCCTGCCGGCGCAGATTGGGTAAAGCACAATGATAGACCTTGCCGTTCGCGGCGTTACTAAAGCCTTTGAAAAGGATAAGAATATTCTTGACGGCATAAGCTTTGATATCAACACCGGGGAGCGTGTCGGTCTTCTCGGGCGCAACGGCGCGGGCAAAACCACCCTGCTGCGCGTTATCACCGGCGAATACGAGTGCGACAGCGGCGACGCTATGCTCGCGGGAGGTAAGCGCACGGGGATACTCGCGCAAATCCCCGTTTACCCGGCGGGTTTTACAGTCGAGGCCGTGCTATTGAAAGCGCAGACGCGGCAGCTTGATTTAATAAAGCGTCTGGGCGAACTCGCCGGAAAACTTGACAGCCCGGAGGCTCTGCGCGAATATGACGAGCTGAATATAAAGCTTGAAGCCGCCGGAGGTTACGGGCTTGACTACGTGCGCGATAAGACGGCTAACGGTCTGAACATTCACGCGGCTATGCGGGCGGCTCTCTTTGCCGAGCTTTCCGGCGGGGAAAAGACCCGCGTCAACCTCGCGCGCTTACTGCTCGAGGGCGTTGACCTGCTATTGCTTGACGAGCCCACTAACCACCTCGATATGAAATCAATCGCCTGGCTTGAGGATTACCTTGTTACGGCGAAGCTTACCGCGCTGATAATTTCGCACGACAGGTATTTTCTGGACGCCGTGCTAACCCGCGTTATCGAGCTTGAAGCGGGGAAGGTCGAGCTTTACAGCGGCAATTACACCGCCTATATCGCGGAAAAACAACGCCGCGAGGAGCTTGCCGCGAAGCAGTTCGCCCAGGCGTCGAAGGAGGCCGAACGTCTGCGCGAAACCGCGCTGATGTTTCGCCAGTACGGCACTGAAATAGCCATTAAACGCGCGAAAAATATGGAGCGCAGGATTGAGCGTTTGAAAACCTCCGCGCCGCCGCTCGCTAAAAAAGAGGGTAAACTTAAAGCTAACTTTACAGCCCGCGAGTTTCGCGGCGACGAGCTGATGATAGCCTCAAACCTGTCAAGAGCCTACGGCGAGCGGACGCTATTCTCCGGCGTAAATCTTGAAATACGCGCGGGGGAGCGTATCGCGCTCCTCGGCGACAACGGTACCGGGAAGTCCACGCTGATTAACATTTTAGCCGACCGCGACAGGCCTGATACAGGCACGGTGCGCTTTTCGCCCTCAGCTAAACGCGCCTATCTTGAACAGCACGTGACCTTCGCGAACGTCAACCGCAGCTTATATGATACACTGATTTACGAAACGAACTGCCCGCCGCAGGAGGCTCGGAACCGCCTCGGGCTGTATCACTTCCGCGGCGAGGACGTGTTCAAGCCCATATCGGTGCTGTCCGGCGGCGAATTGTCGCGTCTGCGGCTCTGCATTTTAATGCGCGGCGACATAAATTTGCTGCTGCTTGACGAGCCTACTAACCACCTTGATATTTTAGCGCGGGAGTGGCTCGAGGACGCGCTCGACGACTACGAGGAGGCTATACTTTTCGTATCGCACGACAGGTATTTTATAGAACGTTTCGCAACGCGTATCTGGACGCTAGAAAACGGCGTGATAAGCGATTTTCACGGCACGTATAAGCAATACGTAGCCCTGCCGAAGCCTCCCGCAGGAACTACCGCTCCCGGTCGCCCGGGTAATTTCGTCCCGACGCTGAAAGACGTTCCGAATACTGAACCCGACAAAAAACGCAAAGGCAACCGCTCCCGCCAGCCCGATAAATCGCGGCAACTCGCAAAACTCGAAAGCGAAATAGCAAAGCGCGAGGCCGAACTAAAACAAATAGACAGCGAAATAGAGGAAAACTCCAGTAACTACGAGGCGCTAACAGAGCTATACGCAAAGCGTGAGGCAATGGATTTTGAGCTGAACAAGCTATATGAGGATTTCGCGGAGATTGAGATTGTTTAGATAGTTAACAGTTATCAAATATCAAATATCAGAGACGGGGGTTTGGACGTGGGTTGCGGGGAACGGGTCGCACAATAAACGTAGGGGCGGGTTTCAAACCCGCCCTAGTGCGCGGGGGCAAGGGCGAAGCCCGCCCCGTCATTGCGAGCCGCGCGAAGCAATCCAAGCCCAGTACCCCCGTCCAAACCCCCGTCAATCTACGTATCGTAGGATTTTACGTCAACCGTGGATTGCTTCGCCGCGTTTCAATGGTACGTATCGCAAGTGCGGTGGCGGCTTCGCAATGACGGTGCGCCGGGGCGGTGGACGAAGTTGCGTCCGCGCGGCGGGAAACCACCCCGCCGCTGCGGCGGCACCCCTCCACAGAGGGGATGGGGTTTGGACGTGGGTTACGGGGCTTGGAAAGCTTGGCGCGGCTCGCAATGACGGTGCGCCGGGACGCAAGACGTGGGACGTGGGTCACCTTGTGGGAATACGCGTCCCCGCAACCAACGTCCAAACCCTCGTCCTCATCCCCTCTGTGGAGGGGTGCCGCCCGCAGGCGGCGGGGTGGTTTCCCGCGCAAGGCGCAACCCCCGTCCAAACCCTCGTCTCTGATATCTGATATTTGCCAACTGTTAACTGTACCAACGTCTCTGATATTTGATATTTGATAACTGTTATTTGATTTATATTTGACAAGCGGGATTGTTTGTGTTATACTAATAGTCTATAGTAGTCCGCGAATGTTAGAGGTATTATCGAATGAGAATAATTATTGACGCAATGGGCGGCGACAACGCTCCCGGGAGTATCGTTGCGGGGGCCGTTACTGCGGCGGAACAAATCCCGGGGCTGGAGCTTACGCTTGTCGGGCGCGGCGAAGCCGTGCTTGAAGCGCTTCGTAAAGCCGGTCACGCCGATGTGCCTAAAAATATAGAAATTGTCAACGCTTCGGACGTTATCACGCAAAACGACGACCCCACGGCGTCAATCCGCGAAAAGAAGGATTCGTCGCTCGTTGTCGCGTTAAACCTGCTGAAAGACGGCGGCGGTAACGCTCTGCTGTCGGCGGGTAACACGGGCGCGTTACTGACCGGAGCGACGCTGATTGTCAAGCGTATACGCGGGATACGTCGGGCGGCGCTCGCGCCGGTGCTTCCGAGCGCGGACGGTGCGCGTATTATAATCGACGTCGGGGCAAATATAGAATGTACGGCTGAAATGCTTCTGCAATTCGCCGCAATGGGGCTGTGCTACGCTAAGGGCGTTCTGGCGAAGCCTAACCCGCGCTGCTCGCTATTGAATATAGGCGCGGAGGAGGAAAAGGGTACTCCGCTCTATGTTGAAACGTACAACCTGCTGAAAGCCTCGGGGCTGAATTTCACCGGGAACATCGAGGCGCGGGATTTCTATACCGCCGATACGGACGTGGTCGTCTGCGACGGTTTTTCCGGCAATATCCTGCTGAAATCTATGGAGGGTATGGCGATGTACCTCCTCGGCGAGCTGAAAAAGGCTATCTACAGCTCGGCAAAGTCGAAAGTAGGCGGCCTGCTTATACAAGGCTCGCTGGCGGAACTGCGGAAAAATATGGACTATACGGAAATAGGCGGGAGCGTACTGCTCGGCATCTCAAAGCCCGTGGTAAAAGCCCACGGCAGTTCAAACGGTAAAGCGATATTCAGCGCGATAAAACAAGCCGTAACAATGGCCGAATCGGGTCTGATTGCGGATATAACAGCATTCGCCGCGAGAGAAGCGGAGTGAGGAGTTGGGGTTATGGAAATGAAAAAAACGGTACCCAGTCATAAGCTGTTCAGCTTATTTGACATCAGCTACAAAGATTTACCCGAGGAACTTCGCGATACCTGGGTAGAAGTAACCGTAAGCAAAGCCGCGCCGGACTTCAAACCGCCTGAAAGACGCAAGCCGACAGGCGCGTCAGCCGGGATACTTCACCATCTCGCGAATCCCGCGCTTATTCCCTATGAGGAGCTTGCACCGGAAGTGGCAATGGCTCGAAAATACGGTGTTGTTGACGAAAAATATGACGAATGGGAAAGGGCTGTAGCGGAAATACACCGTAAGGCTAATGAGGAACGAGCCCTTGCCTAATGATATAAGACACTATCTTGACGCGAATATGATTCTTAGGTATATCGTAAGAGATGACGAGGCGCAATTTCAAATAGCGAGCCAAATTATTTTTAACAACCCCGTTATAGTTACGATTGAGGTTTTGAACGAGGTTGTGTACGTTCTTAAGGGACCATACAATCAGAACCGCGTTGATATTTACAACGTGCTGACCTCGTTTTTCGAGGATACCGCCTGCATACTTCAAACGCCTGATATTACCTTAAAAGGTGTGGAGCTTTACGGGGCGAACAATCTTGATTTTGTGGATTGTATACTCGCGGCGTATCACAGCGTGGAAAACGCCGTTATCTACACTTTCGATAAGAAACTTAACAGACTGCTGAACACGTTGATTATATAGATATTTAAGGAGCCCACAATGACACAGGAACAGATAACCGCAAAACTTTTCGCAATTATCGCGGAGCAGTTTGACCGCGAGCTTGCCGCTTTATCGCCGGAGACTAATTTCAAGGCTGATTTTGGCGCGGATTCGCTTGACCTCGTTGAACTGACGCTTGCTATCGAGGACGCCTTCGGGCTTGACACGAACGGTCGGGAGGACGAACTCGCCGGTATCGAAACTATCGCCGACGCGGTAAAACTTATTATGGGAGCTAAAACGTAAGCAATGGATTATAATTTCAACGATACGCTGCTGCGTAGCAGGGCGCTGACACATTCGTCATTCGCAAACGAACACAGTCACGGGAAAATTACCTGTAACGAGCGGCTTGAGTTCCTTGGGGACTCTATCCTCGGTTTTATAACCGCCGAACACATTTACAAGAGCTTTCCAAAAATGCCGGAGGGCGAGATGACGAAGCTTCGCGCAGAACTCGTTTGCGAGGCTACGTTATCGGAGGCCGCAAAACGAATCGGGCTTGACAAGGAAATAAAGCTCGGCAGGGGCGAGGCCGCGAACGGAGGCAACTCGCGCCCGTCAATACTGGCGGACGCTTTCGAGGCTATGCTCGCGGCAATCTACCTTGACGGAGGCTACGCGGCGGCGCGGAAATTTGTCAAGAAGGCAATCCTCGGCTCGCTCGATAATATAGCCCCCGCCGCAAGCGACAATAAATCGCGCTTGCAGGAATACACGCAGAGGGTTTACGGCATAGGTCCGGTCTATAACCTCCTGAACGAGCGCGGCCCCGACCACGACAAATATTTCACCGTAGAGGTAACGGTAACGGCGGAAACGCCCGGCGGCAGTGCAAAAGTCCTCTGGGCAAAAGGCACCGGGCGAACGAAAAAAGAAGCCGAACAGATAGCCGCCGCCGCCGCGCTGGCGCCGGTTGAACAATAAGAGCGTGGCGGTTATCGTCATACGCGCGCAATTCTGTAGGGGACGATGCCCACATCGTCCCGCGCACCCGCCCACGTATCCGCAACCCCCCACGTATCGTAACTCCGTCCTGCCAACGTATCAGCGAAGCGCCTTCCCCCGTCATTGCGAAGCCGCCACCGCACTTGCGATACGTACCATTGATATGCGGCAAAGCAATCCAGGGTTGACGTAGTAGTCTCAGATACGTAGGGACGTAAGACGTAAGACGTAGGACGTATGTTGTCCCCCCGGCACTGGATTGCTTCGCGCCTGTAACACCCTACGTATCGCAGGCTTACCGGCGCTTCGCAATGACGGGCAGGGCGTGCGCCCTGCCCCCGGTGGGTCGATGTGGGCATCGACCCCTACGGAGCGGTTGCGTCCCTCACGCCGGGCGAACGCAGTTCGCCCCATACAACGGTAATTCTATATTACAAATACAACCAACATTATGGAGGAAAGCAAAGAAATTGAAAAAGACAATCAGCCGTATTCTCTCGCTCGCTCTCTCGTGTTCCCTGGTCGCCGCCTTGTTCGCGTTTTCCGGCTGCGCTCCTAAAGAAATCGTCAACGTTTACAACTGGGGCGAATACATTGACGAGTCCATTTTCGCCGATTTCAAAAAAGAAACCGGTATCGAGGTTCAGTACAGAACTTTCGACTCTAACGAAAGTATGTACACGCTGCTCGCGGGCGGCGGCGCGGACTACGACGTCGTTATACCCTCGGACTATATGATTTCGCGCCTTATCGCCGAGGATAAACTCGCGAAACTTGATTTTGCCAATATCCCGAATTTCAGCGACATTAACGCGAATTACAAATCGCGCAATTACGACCCTAACGACGAGTATTCCGTCGCGTATATGTGGGGTACCGTCGGGCTTGTGTATGACCCTAATGTCGTCACGGAACCCGTTACCGACTGGTCGCCGCTGTTCGACGAAAAATACAGCGGGCAGATTCTTATGTTTGATAACCCCCGCGACGCCGTTGCCATCGCGCTTGAACATCTGGGCTATTCTGTCAACACTACGGACAGCGGGGAGCTTAACGCCGCGCTCGCTCTGTTGCAGGAGCAGAAGCCCCTGCTGTACGGCTACGTAATGGACGATATCTACAATAAGCTCGCCGGAGGCGAGGCCGCTATGGGTCCCTACTACGCCGGAGACTACGTACAAATGCTCGAGGATAACCCCGATTTGGCGTTCGCCCTGCCGGCGGGGAGCAATATCTTTATCGACGCGATGTGCGTACTGAAAAACGCGAAGCACAAGACTAACGCCGAGAAGTTCATAAACTTTATGTGCAGTCCGGAGATAGGGCTTCGCAACGTCGACGCGACAGGCTACTCAACGCCGAGCGGTGTGGTATACGATATGCTCGACGATGAAGCCAAAAGCAACGAGGTAATGTATCCGAGCCAGGACGTACTGGACACGCTGGAGGGCTTTGTAAACCTCCCGCAGGCAACGCTTGACTGGTACAACAACGCGTGGATAAATTTGAAGCTGTAAGTATGGGGGAGGACTGACTAATGCCTGAAACAACGTTTAACTCGCGTCCCGTTCGCGCCGTAGCTACGGCGCGCGCGGCGCGTCCGTTTGACCCGGATTTGTTTGACGACGTTGCCGCGCTGAACGGTTTTTCTGAATTTTTCTATAAACCCGCCAAAGGTCCCTTTGCCGATGTAGAGGAAATGCTCGCGGCAATGCCTCCCGAGGAAGCCGGCCGCGCGTTTTACAGCGAGGCTAATAAACGGCATTTGCTCGAATCAGACGCGCAAAGCAAACGCGGCGAGTACGTCGTCAAAACACTAGAGGAATTGGAAGAAATGGCAAAATGAAAGAGATGTCGTTTACAACCGAGGCTTGGCAGGACTACTTGTATTGGCAAACGCAGGACAAAAAGACGCTGAAACGTATAAACTTACTGCTTAAAGACATAAGCCGGGATTATTATTCCGGGCTTGGCAGGCCGGAGGCTCTGAAATACGGGCGGCAAGGCGAAATGAGCAGGGAGATTGACGAAAAAAACCGACTTGTATACGAAATAATCTCTGAAACCCAGTTTCGTGTAAAAAGCTGCAAAGACCATTACGACGACTAAAGGGGGGCTGCGCCTATGCCGCAGAAACGTATTAAATCGCCCGTGCCGCTGTATTTGGCGCTTATCCCCGTTGTGTGCTGGGGCGTGTTCGGCAAGCTTTACCGTTTGCAGGATTTCATTGTTTGCGCCGTAGTGACCTTTGCGGTGTACTGGCTTACGAGCAAAATGTTTAGGGGCAAGCTCTTTGCCGCGCCCTTGAAAGTTCCCGAAGTGAAGCCGGAAGCCGCTAAGACTACCGGCGACCCGGAGCTTGACGCCCTCCTTAAAGAGGGGCAGGTCGCTATAGCCGAGATGTCCCTGCTTCGCAAGTCCATTACCGATTTAACCGTTCAGGACAAAGTTCAGCAAATTATTGAAGTTTCCGGCAAGATACTCAAAACCGCCGAGGACGACAAGCGCGATATACCGAAGGCGCGGAAGTTCCTGCGGTACTATCTGCCGACGACGCTGAAACTTCTGCACGCCTACGACAGAATGTCCGGCATATCCTCCGGCGAGAATACCGTCAATACAACACAGAAAATAGAGGATATGTTAGACGACCTCATCGCCGCCTACAATAAACAGCTAGACGCGATGTTCAGCGACGAGGCGCTCGATATCGACAGCGATATAAAAGTTATGGACGCTATGCTCCGTAAGGAGAATTTGTTGTGAGAGCGCGTGTACAGGCTTTACTAGGGCAGTCAACGTTGTAACTATAATCATATAACGGTACCATTATGTAGGGGGCGATGCCCACATCGCCCCGAGAATTGCACAATTGTACGTATCGCGTAGAATGGAAAAACCCGGCGGGACAATGTGGGCATCGTCCCCTACGAAGCTCCACCGTCCACCGTCCCGGCGCAGTGCGCCGTCTTTGCGAAGCACCGGTACGCTTGCGATACGTAGGACGTTACAGGTGCGAAGCAATCCAGTGCCGGGGGGAGAACATACGTCCTACGTCCTGCGCCTTACGTGACTACGTATCGCAGGATACTACGTCAACCCTGGATTGCTTCGCCGCATATCATTAACTACGTATCGCAAGTGCGGTGGCGGCTTCGCAAAGACGGGCAGGGCAAGCCCCGCCCCCGCGCAGAGCGCGGACGCTTCGCCATAAGGGCGCACTCCGCGGGCTTCAGCGTTTGAACCAGCGCCGCAGCCTGCCGCGCCTGAACCCGCGGCGGCATAACAATACTCACACTCAATTATCATATACAACAACAGGAGAGATTACGCAATGACCGAATTCAAAACTGAATCCAAGCGTTTGTTGGAGCTTGTGATTAACTCCATCTACACTAACCGCGAGATTTTCCTACGCGAGCTTATCTCGAACTCCAGCGACGCTTTGGACAAACTGGCCTTTCAGGCCTTAACCAACGGCGATGATACCGTAAGCCGAACCGACTTGCGCGTCAAGCTCACCGCCGACAAGGACAGCCGCGTGCTTACCATTACCGACAACGGAATAGGTATGTCACGCGAGGAGCTTGAGGCAAACCTCGGAACTATCGCCAAGAGCGGCTCTTTCGACTTCAAGCAGGAACACGCCGGGGACGCCACCGATATTATCGGGCAGTTCGGAGTGGGTTTTTATTCCGCGTTTATGGTATCGTCCGAAGTAAGCGTTACAAGCGTCCGCTACGGCGAAAACAGCGGCTACGTTTGGACATCTAACGGCGTAGACGGCTACACCATAACGGAAAGCCCTGAAACGGAGCGCGGAACCACAATCCGCCTCACGCTCAAAGAGGACGAAACGAGCGAGGACGGCGGCGAGGATTTTTCGCAGTACCTCGAAACGTCCACCCTGCGGCGGCTTGTACGCAAATACTCCGACTATATCCGTTTCCCTATCGTTATCGACGAGGAACACACTCACACCGAGGAGGACGGAAGCTCGCATACGCACGTCGAGGAACAGACGCTGAACTCTATGACCCCCGTATGGCAAAAGCCAAAGAGCGACGTTACCGACGAGGATTATAAGGCGTTCTACCGCGACACCTACTACGCAATGGACGACCCGGCGGCTATAATCAACATCTCCGCGGAGGGGACGGTATCGTTCAAGGCGCTGCTGTTCGTGCCGCTCACCGCGCCCGTCAATTTCTATACGCGCGAATATAAGCCCGGCGTGTCGCTCTATTCTAACGGCGTTATGATTATGGAAAACTGCGGCGACATTCTCCCTGCGTGTTTTTCGTTCGTTCGCGGCGTTGTTGATTCGCAGGATTTGACGCTCAACGTTTCGCGCGAAACGCTTCAGCAGGACAGGCAACTTCGCATTATCGCGAAAAATATCGAAAAGAAAATTCAAAGCGAACTCTTAAGGCTCCTCGAGGAGGACCGTGAACTTTATGAGAAATTCTGGGCTAGCTTCGGCATACAAATAAAGTACAACATCAGCGCGGACTACGGAATGAAAAAAGACACGCTCGCGGATTTAGTGCTTTTCACAAGGGCGCGGAACGGCGCGGAACCCACGCTCGTGACGCTCGCCGAATACGCGGCGGCAATGCCGGAGACGCAGAAGTATATTTACTATGTCGTAGCTGAAAACTACGTAACACAGCCGGAAGTTGAGGCCGTTTTGAACAGCGGTTTTGAGGTTCTGGCACTGACTGAACCGAGCGACGAGTTTATGATGGAAATGCTCGGAAGCTATCAGGAAAAGCAGTTCCGCAGCGTAAAGGCGCAAGATTTAGAGCTACCCGGCGACAGCCAGGGCGACCTGGCGGAGCAGGAAACAGAGGAAAAAGAGTTACTGGACTTCTTAGCGGAAGCGTTAGGCGACGAGGTAAGCGCGGTTAAACTCACCTCAAAACTCGTATCGGCACCCTGCGCTTTGAGTTCCGGCGGCAACATAAGCCTCGAAATGGAACGCTTCCTAAAAACAGTAGCGGGAGGCGAAAGCTTCGGCGGCAAGGCAGTGCGGATACTCGAGCTAAACCCAAGCCACAAGGCCTTTGAAACGCTAAAAACCCTCTACGCGACAGACAAGGACAAAGCCGCGCAAAACGTAAAAGTCCTCTACCTCCGCGCACAGTTAGCGGCAGGTCTAGAACTCTCCGGCACGGAGGAGTATACGAAGCTGTTAGACGACCTGGTTATTTGATAGTTAGCAGATATCAAATATCAAATATCAGATAACCGCGCACGGCGCGGGGAAACCACCCCGCCGCCTGCGGGCGGCACCCCTCCACATAGGGGATAAGGACGGGGGACAACCCCCGCCGCCTGTGGGCGGCACCCCCGTCTACGGAAGGGGGCGGTGGTGGTTTGGACGGGGGTTGCGGGGGACGCGTCCCCCCCTGCCCCCTTCCGGGGAAGGGGGTGCCGCCCGAGGCGGCGGGGGTTGTACCCGCGCCGTGCGCGGCGTACCTGCGTCCTAACCCCTATCCCCTCTGTGGAGGGGTGCCGCCTCAGCGGCGGGGTGGTTCCCCGCGCCGTGCGCGGTATCTGATATTTGATATTTGCTAACTGTTATTTGCGTAGCGCAGCTACGCTACCGCCGCTTGGTATTGCTGTTTGTAGGCTTGTTGTTCCCGCTGATGTTGTCTGCGTATTGCCTCTTGTTGTTCCTCAAATTCCCCGGTCGGCATCGGTACGGCTAAGTCAAACGGAACCTCAACCTCAATTAACAGACTTTCAATGTCAGTATGAAGCACTAAATCCTGCCGGTATTCTTCTCCTTCTTCCTCCGGCTGCCAAACTTCAAGCAAATACGCGACGCCCGGTTTTAAGATATCGCAAATCCACCCGGTTACGCCGGATTTGAGTTTGACCTTTTGAAATTCAAGACTTTTGATAAAGGTCGGAACACTTCCTGCCATTGCTGTTACCTCCTGTCAACATATACGCTTGTGAGGCGCATTTCGTTTTCTTTTTTATCGTCAATCCACGCGGTTAGCACCCTTGCGGTTTTACCGTTTAACCCGGGAAGTTCCATATGCACAGCATACCTCATTCCATAACCTAGGTCGCCTCTGGAAACCGCTTCGCAAAGCGGCAGATTTTCTCTTATTAGCCGTCTAAGCAATTCAGCGTGTTCCAGCGTAAAACCCAGAGCTAATCTAAACGCTTCCGCTTTGTCTTCGTCTTTTTTAGGATTAAGCGAACGCTCGGTTAGTTTTTCAATTGGTATAACCGCGCGTTCGTAATTCGGCAGCAAGTTCATTTTTCACACTCCGCGCGTATATTATACCACCCGCGCCGCCTGTTGTCAAGCTCCCAGCTGGGCGCTCACCAAATACGCGTTTATGAAGCCGTCGAGGTCGCCGTCCATTACGGCTTGGACGTTGCCGTTTTCGTAGTTTGTGCGGTGGTCTTTTACTAATGTGTAGGGCATAAACGTGTAGGTGCGGATTTGGCTGCCCCATTCGTTTTTCATTTGCGTGCCTTTGATATCCTCAATGCGCTCGTAGTGTTCGCGAGCCATAATCTCGGCGAGTTTTGAGCGCAGCATTGACATAGCCGTCTCGCGGTTTTGGATTTGCGAACGCTCCTGCTGACAGGCTACGACAAGCCCCGTGGGTATATGCGTTATGCGGATTGCGGACTCGGTTTTGTTAACGTGCTGACCGCCCGCGCCGGACGAGCGGTAGGTATCTACGCGGAGGTCCTCCGGGCGTATCTCGATGTCGGAACTCTCGGTAATCTCCGGCGTAACCTCGAGCGCGGCAAAGCTCGTGTGCCGCCGCCCGGACGCGTCGAAGGGCGAAACGCGTATAAGGCGGTGAACGCCGTGTTCCGATTTCAGATAGCCATACGCCCAGTCGCCGGATATCATCAGCGTCGCGGATTTTATCCCCGCCTCGTCGCCGTCGAGCCAGTCGACGAGTTTTACGTCGTAGCCGCGAGCCTGCGCCCAGTGGTCGTACATTCGGTAGAGCATTTGCGCCCAGTCCTGCGCCTCCGTCCCGCCCGCTCCCGCGTGGAACGTTACTATAGCGTTGCAGTTATCGTATTCGCCGGAGAGCAGCGTCGACATTCGCGCCGCCCCGAGCGCTTTTGTAAACGCCGGGAACGCCGTTAAAACTTCCGGCAGTAAGCTTTCGTCTTTTTCCTCGATGCCCATATCGCAGAGCGCGGAAAGCTCGTTCCAGTCGCGCTCGAGAACGCTGTAGCTCTCAGCTTTTGAGCGCAGTTGTTTGATAGTTTGCAAAGTCTTTTGCGCGGTTTTTCTGTCGTTATAAAAACCCTCGCGGCTCGTGTCCGCTTCGAGCGCGTCTGCCTCCGCAAGAGCCGCGTCAACGTTTAACGCAACGCGTAAATTCAAAAGCTCCGGCTTGAGGTTCAAAAGCGACTGTCTGTATTCTTCATATTGCAGCATAATTTTGTAGCTCCTTAGTTTGATGCTACTATTGTACACGATTGCGGGTGTGTTTGTCAATGCGATAAATCAAATAACAGTTATCAAATATCAAATATCAAATACGGAGGTTATGACAATTGACAATTGATAATTGATAATGAATAATTACGGGGGTTTGGACGGGGTTACGTATTTTACTCTGCGTATAATTTTCCTCTATCCGCAAATAATGTCAGCGGGAGGATTTTTTTATGCTTGGAGTAATTTTCAGCCTCATAGCGGGCGCGGCGATGAGTTTTCAGGGCGTTATGAATACGCGGCTCGGTGAAAAGACGGGCTTGTTTGAGGGCAACCTATATGTGCAAGGCACGGCGTTCCTGCTGTCGATAGTGGCGTTTTTGATTATGCGTGAAAAAGGTTTCGCGGAACTATCGGGCGTTCCGAAGCCGTACCTGCTCGGCGGCGTACTGGGCTTAGTGATAACCGTTAGCGTTATGCTCGGTATAAAAGGCCTGTCGCCAACGATAAGTATTTCGATAATCCTGATAGCGCAGCTACTGGTAGCGGGCTTGATAGACACCTTCGGCCTACTGGGCGCGGAAAAGCAACCGCTGATATGGCAGCGGATTGCGGGCTTGGCGCTGATGATTGGGGGAATGTTGCTTGTGAAACACAAGTAACAAATAACAAATAACAGTTATCAAATATCAGATGTCGCGCGCGGCGCGGGACACCCCCCGCCTCTGCGGAGGCAGTGCGTCCTCTAAAGAGGGGGGCTTTGGAGGGTTTGGACGAGGGTTGCGGGGGGGACGTAGGGGCGGGTTTGAAACCCGCCCTCCTTCGTCCCGGCGCCGTGCGCCGTCTTTGCGAAGCACCGGTAAGCCCGCGATACGTAGGGCGTTACAGGTGCGAAGCAATCCAGTGCCGGGAGGGAAACATACGGTCTACGTATCGCAGGATACTACGTCAACCCTGGATTGCTTTGCCGCATATCATCTCTACGTACCGCAAGTGCGGTGGCGGCTTCGCAAAGACGGGCAGGGCGTTGCCCTGCCCTCCTGCGGGGGCGGGCGCTTCGCTGATACGTTGGTAGAACGATGGTTACGGACGGTGGAGGGCGGGTTTGAAACCCGCCCCTACGTATTCACGCGTAACCAACGTCCAAATCCACGTCCGCAACCAAACGTCCAAACTCATCGTCTCTGATATTTGATATTTGTTAACTGTTAACTGAACTCTCGTCTCTGATATCTGATATTTGTTAACTGTTAACTGAACTCACGTCTCTGATATTTGATATTTGATAACTGTTAACTACATCTAATAAACCGCGCGGTACATTCGCTTTGCGTAGTCGTCGATTGTCCATTTGCCGTCTACTATCGGGAGGCTTTGGCGGTGGGTTATTACCCCGGCGCGTTCAAAGGCTACGGGGGTCCATTCGGCGGCCAGGCCGCTTTTTATATAGAGCTGCTGCGAGGCTACGAGCTTATCTAAGCCCCACTCCGCCGCGAGGAAATCCGTGTTCAGCGTTCGCAAATCAGAGCCGGAGGCGAACAGCGCGGCGAGCGAAAAATCTTTTGTCAGCTGTACCGCTCCGTAGTATATGTCGTAGTCGCCCTTGTTAATCGCGAGGTTATATTTGTCCCAGTCAAGCTCGCGAAGCTCTGTTTCAAAACCGAGCGAGTTCAGGCGGTCAGCGATTTGCTTTGCCGCCGCGACTTTTATAAAGTTTTCCTTGTGAACTATCATAGACAGCTTAAATTCGTGCAGCTGCCGCCCCTCGTCCTCGAAGTATTCTATATAGCCGTCGCCGTCATAGTCGCCGAGCAGCGCTCTGGCGGACATCTCGGGGATTTGTTCCGCTCCGTAGAGGGCGGTTTTAGCGGCGGCCTCGTTATAGTAGCGGTGCTGGTCGGTTACGGGGAGGTTTGCCGGAACGCAGTCCGGCAGTACCGAGTTCGTAAGCCCTATGCGGTCAATCAGCGACGCGAGAATCATTCGCCGCTCGCTGCTCGTACAGAAGCCGGAACCGCCGGTCGTCCCCGTGTTAAAACCCAGGAAATGCAGGCGCGTAGTCGTATAGGCGCGTTTTTCATTGTCGCCGCCGAACGAGAGGCTCCCGGAATCGCTCGGGTTTTGCAAAACCGCGTCAATCGCGCCCGATTCAAAGGCCTCGATTAAGTTTTCGCGGGTGTAGTGAGCGAGTTCAATAGCGTCAAGCGGCAGGGCGGCGTACTCGCGGTAGTTGCCGTTAGCCAAAAGCCGCGCGGTATTGTCCTCCGCGGAACTTGCGGAGATGAAAAAGTACGCCCCGGTGCCTGTAGGGTGTTCGCCGTAGACCGTTCCGTCCTTGACAATGGCAAAATCGAGCAGGGCGGGGAAATCGTAATTCGCCTGCGAGAGCGTTATCCGCACCTTACCGTCCTCGGCGGCCGCGCTCTGAATGTATTTCAGCCGCTCGCGGAAACGCCCTCCCGCACGCGCGGCGTTTACGGAGCCTATAACGTCGAAAATCCCCAGAGGCGTGCCGTCTGAAAAATATATACCGTCGTTAATCGCGAACAGCCACGATTTGCCGTCCTCGGTGTTGTAGCTTTCGCAGAGTACGGCGTCCCAGGAGTAGTCGGAGTTTATCGAGAACAAACCCTCGTAAATCAGGCCGCCGACTGCAAGGTTCAGCTTACTGCCCGAAGTATAAGGGTTGAGCGATTTATCGGGGTCCCACAAAAGCGTGAAGCGTCCGTCGTCGGTATAAACCTCCGTAACAGGCTCGGGAAGCGCGTCAACGTCAGGTTCTGCGGAAGCCTCTGAAACAGGGGAAGCGGAAGCGCTGGCGGGAGCCGACGGCACGGCAAAGGAAAACCAGTCTGAAACCTGACAGGAGGAGAGGACAAGGACAGATAACAGTGAACAGATAACAGTGAACAGTGTTATGAGCTTTATTCGGTTCATCGTTATATGTTCCTCCTGTTGGTTTGGTTGTTTCAATTGTCTAAATCAAATTCTTGACGCACAATATTCAAAACTTTAATCAATATATCTCGCGGTAAAGTTTCGATATATGTATATCCGCGAAATTCAACATCTGTGGCTTTGATTTGCTGGCACAGTATGAACCCTGTTGTTTCCGTTCTATTATCAAGCGGTACAAGCAACGGAAACGATTTCTGCGTATTAGTAATAGGACATAGAACAGGCATTTGCGTCGCTTTATTGAAAAGGGCGCAACTGACCACGACAGCCGGACGGTAACCCGCCTGCTCACGTCCGGCTTGCGGGGTAAAATCAAGTTTTATTATATCACCTTGCTTTAGTTTCAAAGGAGTTCCCTCCCGACCGGTTCTCCCCAGTCATACGGTTCGGGAGGCGAACCGTCCCAATCCGCCAATAATTCCGCGAGAGTAGGCAGCGGCGGTTCCGCGGTTAAACCGATTGTATGTGTCTTTGCCGTTATTTTGAGTTTCTTATTAGGCGATGTATCCAAAACCATTTTTGGAACTCTTGCAACCGTGCTTTCTCCTCGTTTTAATCCTCTTGTTTGCATTTTTATCCCCCCGCTATTTGATATTTGATATTTGATAACTGTTAACTGAACTAACTGTTAACTCACTTCAATCTTTTCTTTTTCTGAAACGCGCTAGGTTTTTCCTTTTTCACGTGTTTCACCGCCGGGTCTACGCCCTCGGCTAGCGCGCTTATGTTTTTTGCCGCGCTTTTGCGTTCTAGTTCCTGGTTTTGGCGTATTGTTACTGTTAGCAGGCGGCGTATTACCTCGTCCTTTATGCCGTTTACCATTGCCTCGAACATTTCAAAGCCTTCCTGTTTATAGGCGTCTATCGGCTTCGTATTGCCGTAGCCCCGCAGGCCTATACCGCGCCGTAGCTCGTGCATTGAGTCAATATGCTCCATCCAGTATTCGTCAACCACGCGCAGGAGGACTATGCGCTCTATTTCGCGCATATCAGCACCCGCCGCAGTTATCTCGGCTTCTTTTGCGGAGTAGCGGGCTTCAAAATCGGCGGCCTGTTTATTGCGCTCCTCCTCTAGCTCGTAGTCAAATTTTTCGTTATCCTTTGCAATCTCGCTCCTGGCTACTTCGTCTAACATTCCGCGTATATAGGCTTTTAAGTCCTCGCCGTCGAGAACTTTCCTGCGCTGACCGTAGATAATTTCGCGCTGTTTATTCATTACGTCGTCAAATTCAAGAACCGACTTACGCGTCTGAAAATTTCTGCTCTCAACTTTTTTCTGCGCTGATTCTATAGCGTTAGACAGGATTTTCTGCTCGATAGGTTCGTCCTCTGAAACTTTCAGAGCGTCCATCATACCCATAACGCGCTCCGAACCAAAGAGGCGCATTATATCGTCCTCCAGCGAGATAAAGAAGCGGCTCGCGCCCGGGTCGCCCTGCCGCCCGGAACGTCCGCGAAGCTGATTGTCGATACGGCGTGATTCGTGACGCTCCGTACCGAGTACGGCAAGCCCTCCGGCCTCCACGACTTTCGCGGCCTCGAGGTCTATTACCGCCTGATGTTCGCGCTCTTTCGCTACGTAGAACTCGCGGGCTTTGAGGATTTCCGGGTCTCCGGTTTCAGAGTGTCCTATGGCCTCGATAATAACGCCCTCCGCGTAGCCCTCTTTCGCGAGGTCGGCGCGCGCCAGAAACTCCGCGTTACCGCCGAGCTTTATGTCGGTTCCGCGCCCCGCCATATTTGTCGCTATCGTAATCGCGCCGAGCTTACCCGCCTGGGCGATTATCTCGGCTTCCTTAGCGTGGTGAAGCGCGTTTAGCACCGTGTGCGGGATTTTTTCTTTTTTGAGTATAGCCGAGAGCTGCTCGCTCTTTTCAACGCTTACCGTACCGACAAGTATCGGCTGACCGACAGCGTGACAGTCTTTTATTTGCTGAACAATAGCCCGCGTCTTACCCGCCTCGCTCTTATACACAACGTCCGGGAAGTCCGTGCGTATCATAGGCTTGTTGGTGGGAATATCCACAATGTCAAGGTGGTAAATCGCGGAAAACTCCTCCGCTTCGGTAAGCGCGGTACCTGTCATACCCGATAGCTTATTGAACATACGGAAATAGTTCTGATAGGTTATTGTGGCAAGCGTTTTATTCTCCGCGGCGACGTCAACGCCCTCTTTAGCCTCAATAGCCTGATGTAAACCTTCGCTGTAGCGTCTGCCGTACATTAAGCGGCCTGTAAATTCATCGACAATGATAATTTCGCCGTCCTGCAAAACGTAGTCAACGTCACGGCGCATAACGCCGTGGGCGCGTATCGCCTGGTGAATATGGTGGCGTATCGCGGAGTGTTCCTCGAGCGATAAATCCTCTACGGCGAAATAGCGCTCGGCCTTTGCCGTGCCACGTTCTGTCAGAGTAGCAGTCCGCGCTTTTTCGTCGACTATGTAGTCGGCGTTAGTGTCGGGTTCCTCCTCCTCTTTGTCGTCAGTTTCCTTGATAAGCTCGCGCTTCATACCCTTAACAAGCTTGTCGGTTTTGACGTAGAGGTCGGTGGCTTCGTCCGCCTGCCCGGAAATGATAAGCGGCGTGCGAGCTTCGTCGATTAGGATAGAGTCAACCTCGTCGATAATAGCGAAGATATGCCCGCGCTGAACCATATCTTGTTTGTAGATAGCCATATTGTCGCGCAGGTAGTCAAAACCCATCTCGCTGTTTGTTCCGTAGGTTATATCGGCGGCATAGGCCGCCCTGCGCTCCGCGGAGCTTAGACCCGGTATAACCAGACCAACGGTCAGACCTAGAAAACGGTGGATTTTGCCTATCTCATCGTGGCCGATTTTAGCGAGGTAGTCATTGACCGTGACAATATGCAGCCCGTTCCCCGCGAGTGCGTTGAGATAGCTCGGCAGCGCGGCGACAAGAGTTTTACCCTCGCCGGTTTTCATCTCCGCGATACGCCCCTGGTGCAGGACAATCCCGCAAAGCAGCTGAACGCGGAAAGGTTTCAGCCCGAGTACCCGCGCCGAGGCCTCCCGCACAGTCGCAAAGGCCTCCGGAAGTATATCGTCAAGCGTCTGCCCGCGCTCGAGCCGCGCCTTGAACTCCTGCGTCTTGCTTTTGAGTTCCTCATCTGAAAGCAACTGATACTGCGCGTCAAGCGCCTCAATACGGTCGGCAAGAGGCTCCAGCCTACGGATTTCCTTGTTACTGTTGGTACCAAGGAGTTTGTTGATAAATGACATTGATTTCTCCTAATCTTCGTTAGAGTCAGCGCGAATTTTTTCGATTTCTTTAGCGGATAAGCCGGTTAATTGTTCTATTTGGGGGACGGTAAGGCTCATATTCAAAGCGTTTTTGGTGACTTCCCAAAACGTTCGCGCGCGCACATCACGAATCCCTCTTAAACGTTGGTCTGCGAGATAACGCTCGCGTTCGTCCGCGTTAAACTCGCGAACCTTTAGTATAGCGTTTTTAACCGCGGGATTATTTGCCACAATAGTAGTCATTTCTAGTTCCGCCTTTCCTTTTATTTTTAAGAATTGAAGCCATTCGAAAAGTTCTGTGCCGTCGTTTATTACAGGTAGCTTTGGCAGTTCAAGAGTGTGTACTTCTATAAGATTTGTAAATTCAGCGGCGTTTTGCTTGTCGTACAAGGTATATTTATGATGATAAGATGTATTATCGTTTAGCTTGTGGTCTGTGATAATTATGCTTATAACCCGCTTAATTTTTTGGTAATCGTCGCCGGAATTTATTTGTTCTGTAATCATTTTCGCAATGTAAAAAATAACGCGTTCTGTCATATTGGCTGTTTTTGCCACTTGAATTTCAATGTCAATAATTTCCCCTTGCTTTGTCTTGACCTTAATGTCTAATATACCGATTTTATCATCGTCATATTCGGGATTAAAAAAGGGGTTGAGAATTTCAATCTCCGCGTAGGCTTCTTTTGGAATATCTAAAACCGCTATCAGAAAGGCCGTAAGCGCGGAGTTATCGCGCTCATCGCCAAAAATCCACTTGAACAGCAGGTCGCTGGTCGGGGGTATAAAAATTTCGTCAATCATCACAAACGCCCCTAATCCGCGCCGTAGTTCAGCGTAGCAAAATAATCCTCCGGCGTTTCAGCGCGGCGTATCAGTTCCACGCTGCCGTCCTCTTTTAGCAGCAGCTCTTTTGAGCGCAGTTTACCGTTGTAGTTGTAGCCCATTGAGTAGCCGTGCGCGCCTGTGTCGTGCAGAACAAGCAAATCGCCTAGGGCTATCTTCGGGAGTTTACGGTTTATCGCGAATTTGTCGTTATTTTCGCAGAGGCTACCCGTGATATCGTATATTTCAGTCGCCGGGGCGTTTTCTTTTCCGGCTACCGTTATATGGTGGTACGCGCCGTACATTGCCGGGCGCATTAGGTCAACCGCGCTCGCGTCAAGCCCTATATACTCGCGGTAGGTATGCTTCTCCCGCAGGGCGGTGCCGACAAGACAGCCGTAGGGGGCGAGCATATACCGCCCGAGTTCCGAGTAAATCGCGACCTCTCCGAGACCCGCCGGAACCAGGATTTTTTCATAAGCCGCCCTGACACCCGCGCCTACAGCCTTGATATCAACTGCCGCTTCGTCCGGCTTGTACGGCACTCCTATGCCGCCCGAGAGGTTTATAAACTCTATCGCTACGCCGGTTTCCTCTTTCAGCTCGGCCGCCACAGTGAACAGCAGTTCCGCGAGCCTCGGGTAATACTCGCTCGTCAGCGCGTTGCTAACCAAAAACGAGTGTATCCCGAAGCGCTTCACGCCTTTGGCTTTCAAAATAGCGAACGCCTCCGTCAGCTGCCCGCGCGTCATACCGTATTTTGCCTCGCCCGGCGTGTCCATAACGCTGTTCGACGCCTGGAACGTACCGCCCGGGTTAAAGCGGCAACAAATCGTGTCCGGAAGCGTCCCCACGGCGTTTTCAAGAACATCAATATGCGTTATATCGTCAAGGTTAATAATCGCCCCCAGCTCCACGGCAAGCCTGAACTCCTCGTCCGGCGTGACATTGCTCGAGAACATTATACCCTTGCCGGTAACTCCCGCCCTTTCCGCGAGCATAAGCTCCGTAAGCGACGCGCAGTCAAGGCCGCAGCCCTCCTCGCGCAGTACCCTTAGTATAGCCGGATTGGGTGTGGCTTTAACCGCGAAAAACTCCCTGAAACCGCTGTTCCAGGAAAAAGCCTCATACAAACGCCGCGCGTTCTCACGTATCCCGCGCTCATCGTACAAATGAAAAGGTGTGCCAAAACGCGCGGCAATCTCCGCAAACTGCTCCGGCGTGGCAAATGGCTGCTTCATAATAATAAATCCCCGCATTGTAAATACTGTATCAGCTAATTATACACCATTGAACGGAGAATGTCAAATGAAAATTCAGTTAACAAATATAAAATATCAAATATCAGAGACGATGGTTCAGATAACGGTTAGCAAATATCAGATATCAGAGACGGGGGTTTGGACGGGGGTTGCGGGGAACGCACAATTTACGGGAACGCACAACCTAAACGTAGGGGCGGGTTTCAAACCCGCCCTCCCCCGTACCGGCGCCGTGCGCCGGGCGGGCAGGGCAAGCCCAGCACCCCCGTCCAACCCCCGTAATTATTCATTATACATTATCAATTGTCAATTGTCATAACCTCCCGGCACTGGATTGCTTCGCAC
This sequence comes from Oscillospiraceae bacterium, assembly GCA_031261635.1. Lineage (GTDB taxonomy): Bacteria > Bacillota > Clostridia > Oscillospirales > Oscillospiraceae > JAISJH01. The sequence goes on along the minus strand of JAISJH010000024.1, from coordinate 3,095 downwards.
CTGTAACGTCCTACGTATCGCAAGCGTTCCGGTGCTTCGCAAAGACGGCGCACTGCGCCGGAACGATGGACGGTGGACGTAGGACGCAGGACGCCCCCCGTAACCCCCGTCCAACCCCTCTTGTCTGATATTTGATATGTGCTAACAGGAAACTGAAACTAAAGAAACCTACTTGCAATTTCGTTTATAATGGTTTATAATATAGGTATCAAGCCCGCTTAGGGGGCAATACTAAACATATTAAAGGGGAAATGCTTATGACAGCGGGTGATTTCCGCAATGGCGTTACGTTCGAATGGGACGGCAGCGTTTACCAGGTTATTGAGTTCCAGCACGTTAAACCGGGGAAGGGGGCGGCCTTTGTACGCACCAAAATCCGCAACGTTATCACGGGCTCCGTGGTAGAGACATCTTTCAACCCCAGCGCGAAGGTTGAGGCGGCTTTCGTCGAGCGCCGCGATATGCAGTACAGCTACAGCGACGACGACCTGTACTACTTTATGGATAACGAAACCTACGAGCAGGAGCCTATCAGCAAGGACATTCTGCCGGAGGGTTTCAAGTTTATCAAAGAGGAGACCAATGTCAAGGTTCTGTCCTACAAGGGCAAGGTTTTTGGCGTTGACCTGCCGAACTTCGTCGATTTGAAAATCACCGAGACGGAGCCGGGCTTCAAGGGCGACACCGCGACGAACGTCAAGAAACCCGCCACGGTCGAGACCGGCGCGGAGGTTAAAGTCCCGCTCTTTATCGAGGAGGGCGACGTCGTGCAAATCGAAACCGCCACAGGCAACTATATGCAGAGGGTTAAACAATGAATACGTAATAGTGAATAACGCGAACGCTGTTTGCTGTATCGTTCTAAACTCCCGTCCCGGCGCGGTGCGCCGTCTTTGCGAAGCGCCGGAAAGTTCGCGATACGTAGAATGTTTGCGGCGCGAAGCAATCCAGTGCCGCAGTCCGCAGATACGTATGTTACGCTCCCGGCACTGGATTGCTTCGCACCTGTAACACCGTGCGTATCGCAAGCTTACCGGTGCTTCGCAATGACGGGGGCGGGCGCTTCGCTATTACGGGGGAGGGCGCTTCGGCGAAGGAGACGCGGTGGAGAGATACGCATAAATCTCGCGGAATACGCGGCACAAGCGTAATAGTAAACGCACTCGCCCTGACCCACTATCTATCATTCATTGACATTACTGGAGGAATATTATTATGGACAAAATCACTGAAAAGGCAGCCTATCTTAAGGGGCTTACCGCGGGGGTCGCGCTTTCTACTGACTCCGCGGAGGGGAAAGTTTTACACAACGTCGTCGATTTAATCGCCGACATCGCCGGTCAAATCGCCGCTTATGAGGCCGATATTCAGGACCTTGCGGACGAACTCGACAACCTTATGGACTTAGTCGACCAAATCGACGAGAACCAGGAGGCTCTGGAGGAGGAGCTTGAAAAACTCGAGGAGGATTTCGACGAACTCGTTGACGACCTCGCGGACGACGCTTCCGACGACAGTTCAGACGACTGGGACTGGGGCGACGAGGAGGAAAACGATGATAAGGACGAGGACTGCGACTGCGGTTGCGGACACAAGCACAGCGGCTGCGACGACCCCGACTGCGACTGCGACGAGTTTGAAATCACCTGTCCCAAATGCGGCGAGACGGTTCTTTTAACCCTCGAGGACGTTCACAAGGGTACTATCGTCTGCAAATCCTGCGGCGAAACGCTTGAATTTGAGCTGCTTGACGAGGACGACGAGGACGGTCCGGAAGCTCCTGTCAAGGAATAACCGTGTATCCTGACGGCGGCACTCTAATAGGTATGAGCGGCGGGGTTGACAGCTCCGTCGCGGCTTGCCTTGTTCAGGCGGGGGGGGGCGATGTCGCCGGAACCACGCTGAAACTCTTTGACGGCGAGGACGGTAAATGCTGCTCAATCGACGATGTTACAGACGCTCGGAACGTTTGCGCGAGGCTCGGTATACGCTACTTCGTGCTGAATTATAAGCGGCGGTTTCAGACTGACGTAATCGACAGCTTTGCCGCGAGCTATATACGCGGCGAGACCCCGAACCCCTGTATTGAGTGCAACCGCCATTTGAAATTCGGGCGTATGTTTTTAAGCGCGCGTGAGCTTGGTTTTTCAAATGTTGCTACCGGGCATTATGCGCGGATTACGAAAATCGGTGGGCGGTACTACCTGCAAAAGGGGCTTGATACTAAAAAAGACCAGAGCTACGTGCTGTATATGATAGCGCGTGACGAACTTGAACACGTCAGGTTTCCGCTCGGCGGTCTGACGAAAAGTGAGGTTAGGGACATAGCCCGCGACAAGGGGCTTTTGACGGCCAACAAACGCGACAGCCAGGATATTTGCTTCGTGCCGGACGGCGATTACGCGGGTTTTATCGAAACCTGGGCGCGTGAGCGTGATATTACTTTGCCCACTCACGGAAATTTCCTCGACAGCTCCGGCAACACAATAGGCAAAAACAAGGGCGCGTTGTCGTACACAATCGGCCAGCGGCGCGGCCTCGGCGTGAGCCACAGCGAGCCGCTCTACGTAAGCTCGAAGCGCGGTAACGACGTATATCTCGGGACGGAGCGCGAACTCTACAGCTCGGTTCTGTACGCGAAAGACGTTAACGTTCTCGTCCCCGACAGGCTCACGGCTTGCTACAGTCTGCGGGCTAAGACGCGCTATTCGCAAACCGAACAGCCCTGCACGGCAGAGTTCACCGAACGCGACACGCTGCGTGTAGCCTTTGACAAGCCGCAAAGAGCGATAACCCCCGGGCAGTCGGTCGTACTGTACGACGGGGATACGGTCGTCTGCGGAGGGGTTATACAATGAATAGGTAATAATGAATAGTGAATAATGGGCAGTGTATTCAAACCGCAAGGGTCAAGAGTCCGTCATTGCGAGCCGCGGTAAGCCCACGATACGTACCAGTGAGACCGGCGCGGCAATCCAGTGCCGCAGTCCGCAGATACGTATGTTATGCTCCCGGCACTGGATAGAACGGAAGCGCGTCGGGAAGCGAAAGAGTGTCTAGGCATGGGTAGATATGGGGGGGGGTGGTGTTTTTCA
>JAISJH010000010.1 GCA_031261635.1 Oscillospiraceae bacterium | reverse complement strand
CACCTCGGCATTTGCGCTATGGGAAACTTCGAAACAGAGCAAATGCCGGACGTTCAGGCGTTTGCAATCGCAGCTTTAATTGTGGATATTCAGAAGCGATACACACAAGCGTCTGAAATTATACGCCATAAGGACGTTGCCGCAACCGCTTGTCCCGGTAAATTTTACCCATTTGACGCGATTTGCTCGGCGGTCAAATCCCCGGAAATCGCTAAGACCACACTCGAAACCGCCATAAATACCCTACAGGACGCGGGACAAATGACAAGTGGCGATTACTGGCTGAAAACCGCTAAAGCCGGAAGCGTAAACTGCCTTGACGCGCTTATAATTAAATTCGCCGATTATGTCAAGAAACACCCTTAGCCCCCTTTCCGGCGCGGTGTACGAATTAGGGAAGCGACCGCCGCGCCATTTTATATAGTCCTCCTAGACTAACGCCCCGCGAGAGTTAAAACCTCTCGCGGGGCGGCTTTTGCTTTATCCGGGCGGTTAGTCTACCTTTTCGCCGCAGTAAGGGCAATAATGCTTTTCCTCCGTCGAACGCTCCGCGTCGATATTTTCAACGAAGCCGGAACTTATAATCCCGGTAGGTATTGCTACAATGCCGATACCTAAGAGAGCTATAACCGCGCTGAACAGTTTTCCGGCCGCCGTAATCGGGTAAATATCTCCGTAGCCGACCGTTGTCAAGGTTGCAATCGCCCACCACAAGCCGGAAAAGGCGTTTTGAAACACTAGCGGTTGAGCTTCGCACTCCACGCTATACATCAGCACAGAGGCGATAACCATAAGTATAAATACGACAAGCGTAGACGAAATAAGCTGCGACGCTTTACGCTTGATAACATTCCCGACAGTCGACAGCGCAGATGTGTAGCGGTTGACTTTGAGCAAACGCAAAAGCCGCAAGAGCCGCACCATACGCAGTATACGCAAGTCAACAGGGAACACAAAAGGCAGATAGAACGGCATAATCGCCAATAAGTCCACAATCGCCATAAACGACAAAGCGTAACGCACACGAGCCGCCGCGCCCGATTTATCCGGGTACAGCTTATCCGCAGTCCACAGCCGCGCCGCGTATTCTACGGAGAACACAATCACAGAGAAAACCTCGATATTGCGGAATAGCGCGAGAACGCCCGGTGGAAAACCGCTGAACGTATCGAGTACAACAAGCAGGACGTTTACAACAATCAGCGAGATTATAGTAACATCAAAAACAGTCGCGGCGACGCTGTTTTTATCGTCGTCGCGAATAAGGTTATAAGTCGCTTGCTTCGCTTTGGCGTAAATATCCATATCACACACCCGAACTTGCGACAAGGCTTAGTAACGACGTAAGCACCTCCGTCGCGTCAGATAGCAGAACGTGGGCGTTATCGCCGTCAATCAGCACCGCCGGAAGCATAACGTAAGTACCTTTTGCCGTTTGGATAACCGTCCGCCCGTTTTCGTCGTAATCAATCGCGGAAATGGAGCCTAAACCGACCTCAAAAGGCTTTTGTTCGTCGGTAAAGACTATGCGCTTATTCGTTACGGTTAGTTTTCCGTTATAACTGGATGTTACGTCACCGTAGATTGATTTACCCTTTATTCCCCCAGTGCGGAAAGTTACGCCTTTGGCAACACGGAAGCTAGCCCCGGCGGTTGAAGCTGTACGACCGACAACGCGGTTTTTCGTTATGAAGCGCACAGCTTCCGCGACAAAATGAACGCGCTCGCCGCTTTTGAGAACAACAGGCGAACCTGAAGCCTCCGGCAATGTGCCACGCCGTATCTGTTCCGCGTAGAACGCTACCGCCGCGCCCTCCTGTTCGAGCCACGCGGAGAGGTTAGCGGCGGACACCGCCGCTTTTTTAGCTTTGCTACGGCGAACCAAAAGCACAATAACCACGATTATAATAACTATAGCCGCGCTTGCGACCGGGGACGCGGTTCCGCCGGAGTTATCAGCGTCCGCGACCGCTGAAAGAATAAGATATAACATAATTCGCTCCTTTTCTTTATTTTTGCTGACCTTTAACACAATTATATTACGAAAATGTGTTAAAGTCAAGAAGTATAACAATTTTTGACAGTAGAGGGGAAAGCGCAAATGAAAATCTATGACTACAACGGACGCAAGAATCTATGCGGTGAGAAAATCAAAGCGGCGCGGAAAGCGCGGAGAATGTCACAATCACAGCTTGCGGCAAAATTACAATGCGAGGACGTTATACTGGAGCGGGACTGCATAAGCCGCATAGAGATAGGTACACGCTTCGTCGCGGATTATGAACTCGTAACCCTTGCGAAAGTTCTTAAAGTAAGTGTAGAATGGCTGGTAACATAATCAAGAACGCCCCGCCGGGATAGTAGAAAGGCTGGGCGTTCTTTTGCGCCTAAAAAAATTTTAGAAAAGTGAAATAGGGTATTGACATATACGGTCGTATGGAATATAATAATGTTGCAATCATTTTTCACGTTATCAACGTCCACATTGTAACTCACAATCGACAAAATGTCAAGGGGGCAAATTATGAACAATACAACACCTTCGGAAGCAACCACACAAAAAAAGCGGCACACATCAACAGTAGTTCAACGGCGATATATGGATAAGACATATACGCGCCTATATGTCGACGTTCAAAAACAGCTCGCGGCAACTTTCAAAGAAAGAACTGCGGAGCGCGGCGACACAACCGCGGAGATATTCCGCAACGCTATTAAGGCGTACCTCGCCGAAACAGCGGAAAACTAAGAACAGACACAGAAAACGCGCCAAACGCCGGACGGTCACCGTCCACCGTTTGGCGCGATTTTGTCTTACGGAGGCTTACAATGATACGCTTTACTGAGTATATCAAAACACAAGGGCGGCGCGAACAATCAGCGCGAAACCTACTAAACGCCGGAAAATTCAAAACCTCCGCGAAGATAGAGGGACACTGGTACATTGACGAAAACGAACCTTACCCTAAAGCGCGGGAGTTTATGAACCTAGACCTCGCCAAACGCCGCCTATTAGAGAGTTTCACCCGAAAGGGACTAAGCAACGCGGAGTGCGCCAGAAAGTTAGGCGTGAACCGCAGCACGATAACCCGCGAGCGAAAGCTCGGGGAGTACGAACATCTCAACTCGGACTATTCGACCGAAATCCGGTACAGTGCGGACAAGGCGCAGAGCGTACATAAACTAAATTGCACCGCGCTGGGTCCGCCGCTAAAGCTCGGAGCGGACACGGAATTTGCCGCGCACGTTGAGAATAAGCTAATCAATGAAAAACGCTCGCCAGCCGCCATACTAGGCGAAATCAAGCGCACCGGGCTACCGTTCAAAACGCGAATATGCACAACGACACTCTATAGCTACATTAAAAAGAGCGTTTTTCTTAACATTACGCAGAAAGAACTGCCGGAGGGTGGAAAGCGCAAGCGAAAATACACTAAGGTCGAGGCTAAGAGCGTTCCACACGGCGACAGCATAGAAACTCGACCGAAAGAGGCGAACGACCGCGCCATATTCGGACATTGGGAAATGGACACGGTCAAGGGCAAGCAGGGGACAAAAGAAACCCTACTAGTTTTGACCGAACGCAAGGCGCGAATGGAAAAAATTATACCAATCCTGGACGGAACAAGCGAAAGCGTAATTGACGCGCTTAACAAGCTAGAGTTGAAACTCGGCGCGTTATTCCCGCGCATATTCGAAACAATTACGGTTGACAACGGAAGCGAAAACGCAGACTTCGAGGGTATAGAGCGGTCAATATTCGGAGGGAAACGCACCAAAATCTACTATTGCCACCCATACAGTAGCTTCGAGCGCGGAAGCAACGAGAACCAAAATCGCCAAATCCGCCGCAAGATACCCAAAGGCACACCGTTAGCGAACTACAGCCCGGAATACATCGCGGCGACCGAACAATGGATAAACACGAACCCACGAAAACTCCACCAATGGCAGACAGCGGAACAAGTTTTTAACGCGGAGCTGTTAAACTTAGACATAAGCCCGGAGGTGTGGAACTTCGCCCTATGTTCATAATTTATTCACGAAATATTTACAAATTTTCGTTGCAATCAATATTGACATTTTCAAAACCTGCCCGCATTTTTATTATGATTGACAAATCGTCATACATATGTTATAATTTAATATCAACTATATCAATTATTACGTTATCCAATACACGAAAGGACGTTTGTTATGTCTAATATCGCTGTTGAACTCACTTCCGCTCCTAAGGAGAAGCCTTCGGCGGGGTCGCTTGGCTTCGGGCGTTATTTTTCCGACCATATGTTTTTGCTGGACTATGCCTCCGGCAGGGGCTGGTATGACCCGCGGATTGTTCCCTTTCAGAACTTTTCGCTTAGTCCGGCGGCTATGGTGTTTCACTACGCGCAGGAGGTTTTCGAGGGGCTGAAAGCATACCGCCGCGCGGACGGAACGGTTCAGCTTTTCCGCCCGGAGGCTAATATCAAGCGTATGAACGACTCCTGCGAGCGGCTTTGTATACCCGCGCTTGACCCGGAGCTTTTCCTTGACGCGCTCAAAACGCTTGTCAGAACCGAGCTTGACTGGGTGCCGGACGCGCCGGATACTTCGCTTTATCTGCGCCCCTTTGTGATTGCCACGGAGCCGCACGTCGGGGTTCACGCGAGTTCGAGCTATATTTTCGCGATTATCGCAAGCCCCGTGGGAGCGTACTACGCGGAGGGTCTGAACCCGGTCAAGATTTTCGTTGAGGCAAAGGACGTCCGCGCTGTCAAGGGCGGCACGGGGCAGGCTAAAACCGGCGGTAACTACGCGGCTACGCTTCGCGCGGGGTTGGAGGCCGAACAGCGAGGCTTTTCGCAAGTGCTGTGGCTCGACGGTATCAACCGCAGGTACATCGAGGAAGTCGGCTCGATGAACGTCTTTTTCAAATTCGGCGACGAAATAGCTACGCCGCGCCTGCAAGGCTCGATACTCCCGGGCATTACCCGCGACAGCTGCCTCCGTATCCTGCGCGACTGGGGCTACGAAGTCAACGAGCGCGAAATCGACGTAGCCGAGCTAGCGAACTGCTCCGAAGCCTGGGGCAGCGGCACCGCCGCAGTAATCTCGCCGATTGGCAAAATCGTCTACGGCGAGACCCGCTACAACATCAACGGCGGTAATATAGGCGCCCTCACGCAGCGGCTCTACGACTACCTAACGGGCATACAATGGGGCAGGGTAAGCGACCCCTACGGCTGGAGTTTGACAATTGACAATTGACAATTAGGACGGGGACGCTGATTTTGGATACACTGCCGAATTACGAGAACGCCGTGGTGCCGCTTGATAAGCTATTGAAGTATTCGCTGGATTATGACAATCCTAAAAACAACGGAAAAGCTTATGCTTTTGAATTTGCTTTGGGGTTTAATAAAAATAACTATCAGGAACTTTTACGGCAGGTACGGGAAGCACTCCCTTTATACAAGGCCGTTGAACGCGGATACAACAAATACGGTGATTTATACCAAGTCGTTATGACAATCAACGGCACATATAACCGGCAAGCGGAAGTGCTGACAGGCTGGATAATTGAATACGGAGATGACTTTCCGCGTTTAACCAGTATTTATGTTACCGATAAGAAAGGGGTAAAGTTATGATAGAACAATATTCAACCGTACAGCTTAAGAATGGCAAAACCGCCGTAATTACGGAAATCCTCGAAAGAGACGGTGAATTTGGCTACGTCGCCGAAGTTGAAGCCGGAAATTGGGATTGCGATATCGAACTAATTGAGAACTCCGACATCGAATACGTCTACGTTGAGGTCAAGACACCTCTCAGCGAATATATGCTCAGTGATATGCGCGCAAAAGCCCTTGCCTGAACATTGGGGCTTCGACGTGACTGCCGCGCGGAGGGACGTCGATTATGCCGGCGAACTCAATAAATAACAGGACGGGGACGCGAATTTTGGATACACTGCCGAATTACGAGAACGCCGTGGTGCCGCTTGATAAGCTTACGGAATATTCTCTGAGTTTTAAGAACAATTATGACAAAGCATTTGCGTTTGAAAAGGCGTTAGGTTTCACTATCGCTAATTATCCGCAATTACTGACACAAGTTTACAGAAATCTGCCGTCATATAAGGTCGTTGACAAAGGATATAACAATCACGGAAATCGCTATCAAGTCGTTATGACAATTGACGGAGTAAATGGTAAGCAAGCAGAAGTGCTTACAGCGTGGATAATCAGGAACGGGGAGGATTTTCCGCGTTTGACAAACATTTACGTAACTACTAAAAAAGGAGTAAAGTTATGAAAAAAACTACGGTTGAACAATATGCCAAAGTGAAACTTAAAAGCGGTGAATTTGCCATAATTACTGACGTTTTGGAAACTAACGGTATTCACGGCTATATTGCGGAAGTCGAACAGCTCGACGGTGACTACGAAGTTGAAGATTTAACCGACTCCGACATCGAATACGTCTACGTTGAGGTCAAGACCCCTCTCAGCGAATATATGCTCAGTGATATGCGCGCAAAAGCCCTTGCCTGAACATTGGGGCTTCGACGTGACTGCCGCGCGGAGGGACGTCGATTACGCCGGCAAACTCAATAAATGACAGGACGGGGACGTGAATTTTGGATACACTGCCGAATTACGAGAACGCCGTGGTGCCGCTTGATAAGCTGCTCAAATATTCTTTAGACTATAGTAACCCCAAAAGCAGGGATAAGGCTATTGCTTTTAACTCGGCTTTAGGTTTTACCACCACTAACTATCAGATTTTATTAACTCTGGTACTCAAAAACCTTCCTTTGCACAGAGCGGTATTTCGCGGTTCTAACGCATACGGCGACCGCTATCAGGTTATTATGACAATTAACGGCGTCAACGGCAAACACGCGGAAGTGCTTACGGCTTGGATAATTAGATATGATGAGGATTTTCCGCGCCTCACAAATATTTACGTAACTAACAAAAAGGGGGAGCCTCTATGATTAACGATTCACCGATTAACCATTTTCCGCTGGAACAATATACAAAAGTAGACCTCAAAAACGGTCAGGTCGCCGTATTAGTCGAAGTCCTTGAAAAAGACGGTATTTACGGTTACATCGCCGAAGTTAAACAGCCCGACGGCGACTACGAAATTGAAACTGTATACAACACTGAAATAGAAGCCGTGTATTACGAAGTCAAGGCTCCCTTATACGAAGTTCTCAGGCTTGATAATTCGCCTTTAGCCGTCGCTATCTAAAATAAACATATGGAGCTGCCTAATTATGTACCATTACTATGACCACGCGGCGGAATGTATGCCGCGCAACTGGCTTGAATCGCACCAGTCAACGCGATTGCGTAAGCAGGTCCAGCGCGTCTATGACTACGTTCCGCATTACCGCAAGGCCTTTGACGCGGCGGGAGTTAAGCCCTCCGACATCAACTGGATTACGGACATCGCGAAGCTTCCCTTTACCACCAAGCAGGATATGCGGGATAACTACCCCTATGACCTGTTCGCGGTGCCTATGTCGGAGGTTGTTCGCATACACGCCTCCTCCGGCACTACCGGCAAGCAGACCGTTGTCGGCTACACGCGCCGCGACCTCGCTATCTGGGGCGAAGTTATGGCGCGGACGCTCGGCGCGGGCGGGGTTAATTCCTCCGACATAGGCCACATCAGCTACGGCTACGGACTATTCACAGGGGGGCTGGGGGGCAATATCGGCTCTGAAACCATCGGCGCGGCAACTATCCCCGCTTCCGTCGGCAATACTAAGCGGCAGGTTACTATTTTGCAGGATTTCAAGCCCACGTTTATCCTCTGCACGCCTAGCTACGCGCTCACGATTGCCGAGTACCTCGAGGACAACAAGATTTCAGCCGATACACTGTCGCTGAAATACGGCTTCTTTGGCGCGGAACCCTGGACAGAGCAGATGCGGACGGAGATTGAGCGCAAGCTTCATTTGAAATCCTTCGACATATACGGTCTGTCGGAGATTATCGGTCCCGGAGTAGCCTACGAGTGCGAGGCGCAGTCCGGCCTGCACGTCGCGGAGGACCATTTCTACCTCGAAATAATCGACCCGGACACGGGCGAGGTTTTGCCGGACGGCGAGCAGGGGGAAATAGTTTTCACCTGCCTCACTAAAGAAGCGCTTCCGCTGATACGATACAGAACAAGGGACGTGGGGACGAAAATCTCCGAACCCTGCGCCTGCGGGCGCACTCACGTCCGGCTCTCAAAGCCGCAGGGACGCACCGACGATATGCTCATCATTCGCGGCGTGAACGTTTTCCCCTCGCAGGTGGAAGCGGTTCTCCTCGACCTCGGCTACCTCTCGCCGTATTACCAGCTCATTATAGACCGCGAGGGCAACCTCGACCGCCTGACGGTTCTTGTAGAACTCACGGAGGAGCATTTCACGGCGGACATTCACCACATAGAGGAGCTGAAAAAGAAAATAGCCGCGGCGATACAGTCAATGCTTGGCCTCGCGGTATCGGTAAAACTCGTATCCCCCAAATCAATAGACCGCTTCGAGGGCAAAGCGGTAAGAGTAATAGACAACCGAGACAAGGCGTTTAGAGCTAATTGAAATAACAGTTATCAAATATCAAATATCAGAGACGAGGGTTTGGACGAGGGTTTGGACGAGGGTTACGTTCGTGCGGCACGGGTTTTTAGACTGTGTATTCAGTTTTAGACTGTGTATTCAAAAGCAGAGGGGGTCAAGAGTTCGTCATTGCGAAGCACCGGTAAGCTTGCGATACGTAGGGCGTTACAGGTGCGAAGCAATCCAGTGCCGGGAGCGTAACATACGGACTACGTAGCCCCCGTCCAAACCCCACGTCTCTGATATCTGATATTTGCTAACTGTTAACTGTATCATCGTCTCTGATATTTGATATTTGATATCTGTTAACTGAATAATAAAGGAGTTTGTTTTATGATAACGACACAACTATCGGTATTCGTGGAGAACGGAATCGGCGCTATAGCCGAGCCGCTCCGGCTTTTGGGCGAGAACGGCTTCAACCTCAGAGCCTTTACAATCGCCGACACTTCAGATTACGGCATAATCCGGCTGATTGCCGACGAACCCTCCCGCGCCGCCGAGACGCTTCGCGCCGGAGGCTATACGGTAAACCTGGCGGACGTACTGCTCGTGGAAATGCCGAATACCCCCGGGGCCTTCTCAAAGGCTCTGAAAAAAATGAGCGATAACGGCATAAATATAGAATACGCCTACACCCACTCCACAAGCCCGGGAGAAAACGGCGAGTCCTCCGCGTACGCGGTGCTGCGGGTGAACGATACGGAGAGGGCGCTCGGGCTGCTGGGGTAAGGCGCTGTAGCGGGGCGTGTACGCAAAATAACGCACGCGAGCGGCATAGTGCGCCCGTCCAACCCACGTCCCGGCGCAGTGCGCCGTCTTTGCGAGCCGCGGTAAGTGTGAGATACGTACCATTGACACCGGCGAAGCAACCCAGTGCCGCAGTCCGCAGATACGTATGTTATCCTCCCGGCACTGGATTGCTTCGCACCTGTAACACTGTGCGTATCGCACACTTTCCGGTGCTTCGCAATGACGAACTTTGAACAATAGAGGTGCAACGCTTGTCTGACAAAAAAGGATATGTATACATTATTTTCAACAAAAGAAACGGCACCTTATACACAGGCGTTACATCTAATCTACCGAAGCGAATTTATCAGCATAAGCAAAAACTTGCCGAGGGATTTACTTCAAAATACATAGCGGATAAATTAGCGTACTATGAAATATGCGACAATATACGCCAGGCTATAACACGTGAAAAACAAATTAAAGCGGGGTCAAGAAAACAAAAGCTTATTTTAATCGAATCCGTTAACCCAAATTGGGACGACTTATATGATACTCTGTTCTAATTGACACTATTTCGTGTGTCCTAGCGTCCAACCCGCGTCCCGCGTCCAAGCTGCGCCCTAGCGTCAGACCCGTAACCCGCGTCCACCCCTGCGTCCCGGCGCGTCGTGCGCCGTCTTTGCGAGCCGCGGAAACCTTGAGATACGTAGGATTGACACCGGCGAAGCAATCCAGTGCCGCAGTCCGCAGATACGTATGTTATCCTCCCGGCACTGGATTGCTTCGCACCTGTAACATTGTGCGTATCTCAGGCTTACCGGTGCTTCGCAAAGACGGCGCACGGCGCCGGGACGTAAGCCGGACGGCGAAACTATCCCCCCACAACCTCCACACAACCCAACAAACATTACATATACAAGGAGACCACAAATGCGCTATTTCACTTCCGAGTCCGTCACTGAGGGACACCCCGACAAAATCTGCGACCAGATTTCCGACGCTATCCTTGACGATTTCCTTTCCAAGGACCCTAACGCTCACGTTGCCTGCGAAGTCATCACCACTACGGGAATGGTTCTTGTAATGGGCGAAGTTTCCGCCGACTGCTACGTTGACATTCCGGCCGTTGTACGCAAGACCGTTAAGGAAATCGGCTACACTAACCCCGAATACGGCTTTGACGCGCGCTCCTGCGCCGTGCTTGTCACGCTTGACGAGCAGTCGGCAGACATCGCGCAGGGCGTCAACGCGGCGCTCGAAACCCGCGAGGGCGGCAAGGACGCGGACGACCTTATCGGAGCCGGCGACCAGGGACTGATGTTCGGCTTTGCCTGCGACGAAACGCCCGAACTAATGCCCGCGCCTATCGCCTACGCCCACGCGCTGACGCGCAAGCTCGCCGAGGTTCGCAAGAACCGCAAGCTCGACTGGGTTCGCCCGGACGGCAAGGCGCAGGTCACTGTACAATACGGCGACGACGGCAAGCCGGAGCGTATCGACACGGTTGTAATCTCCACCCAGCACGACCCGAGCGTTCTCGAGCAGGAGCTTCGCACGGCAATTATCGAGCAGGTTATCAAGCCGACCCTGCCGCTGCTTGACGACAATACCAAATATTTTATTAACCCGACCGGGCGCTTTGTAATCGGCGGCCCCGTAGGCGACAGCGGTCTTACCGGGCGCAAGATTATCGTCGACACCTACGGCGGCTACGCGTCCCACGGCGGCGGAGCTTTCAGCGGCAAGGACCCGACAAAGGTTGACCGTTCGGCGGCCTATATGGCGCGCTATATCGCGAAAAACATCGTAGCGGCGGGGCTTGCGAGCAGTTGCCAGATTGAGCTTGCCTACGCTATCGGCGTCGCCGCTCCCGTTTCCGTGCTGATTGAAACCAAAGGCACCGGGAAACTCTCCGACGTCGCGCTTCGCGACATCGTTCTCAAAGAATTTGACCTGCGCCCCGCCGCGATTATCCGCTACCTCGACTTAAAACGCCCGCTATATCGCGGAACCGCCGCCTACGGCCACTTCGGACGCAACGACCTCGACCTCCCCTGGGAAAAGCTCGATAAAGCCGACACGCTGAAAAGCTACCTTCGGTAATTGATAATTGATAATTGATAATTACGGGAGTTTGGACGCTCGGAACGCGGGGGGCGCAAAGTTCGCCCCCGCGCGCGGGGTTTTGACAAGGCATATTTACCTAAGAGCGGGGGCATAGTATTGTGTATACAATTGAATTTTACAAAGACAGCCGGGGTCGTGAACCTGTCTATGAATATCTCGATGAACTATCAAAAAAGAATGATAAAAACAGTCGCATAAACTATAATAAAGCCATTAAATATATACAAAAATTGTGTGATGACGGTACAAAAGCCGGTATGCCGTTTATTCGACATCTTGACGGCGCAATATGGGAATTACGACCAATAAACGAACGTATTCTTTTTGTGGCGTGGATAAACGGAAGTTTTCTGCTGCTGCACCACTTTACCAAAAAAACTCAAACAACGCCTGTGCAGGAAATCGAAACAGCTAAAAATCGTTTGAACGACTATATTGAGAGGAGCAAACAAAATGACCGAAGAATATATTAGTCCTCACGGACACACATTCGATGAATTTCTTGAAACGCATATGACCCCGGACGAAATAACCCTGCTCAATCGCCAGGTTGATTATATCGACAGGCGTTTAGCTCCGCTCCGCGAATGGCGCAACCAACGCGACGAGCCAATCTATCAGCCTATCCCCGCGCCGTATATCCCTCAGCCAATCAGCAGGGAGAACTAGATGAACGACACTTACAGTTCAGACGGCGGCACATTCGATGAATACCTAGAGGAAAATTTTACCCCGGACGAAATTAGCTTGCTTGACCGTAGAGTTGACGAAAGCCTACGGCGGTTAGACATTCGCCTTAACTGGCGCGGCAACCCCGTACCCAACAACCCTCAAACCATAGGGAGAACCACTTGAATACTGACTCTCACACTTACGAACAAATCGAGGGGCGCAACGCCGTTCTTGAGGCTCTCAAAAGCGAGCGCGTTCTCGATAAAGTGTACATAGCCAAGTCCGACGGCGGGGCGCAGGACCGCGCGCTTTCGCATATCGCTTCGACCGCCCGCGCCAAGGGGGCTGTCGTTTCAAACGTCGACCGCAGACGGCTTGACGCTATGAGCCTTACCCACGCTCATCAGGGCGTTATCGCTATTGTCCCGGAGTTTAACTATTCCACAATTCCCGATATCCTCGCGCTGGCGGAGCTTCGGGGCGAACCGCCGCTTGTCGTTATCTGCGACGAAGTGACCGACCCGCACAACCTCGGCGCGATTATCAGAAGCGCGGAGTGCGCCGGAGCGCACGGCGTGATTATCCCCAAACGCCGTAGCGCGGGCTTTTCAAGCTCCATAGTCGAAAAAGCCTCGGCGGGCGCGATTAGCCACCTCCCCGTAGCGAGGGTGGCAAACCTCAACGCCGCGATAAAGGAACTCAAAGCCGCCGGGCTATGGATTACCGCCGCGGAGGGCAGCTCCGCAACAACGCTCTGGGACTGCGACTTCACGCTCCCCACCGCGCTCGTAATAGGAAGCGAGGGCGAAGGCCTCCGCCAGCTAGTAGCGGAAAACTGCGACTTCAAAGCCGCAATCCCGCTGAAAGGCAAAATAAGCTCGCTAAACGCCTCCAACGCCTGTGCGATACTGTTATTTGAAGCAATTAGACAGAGATACAAATAACAGTTATCAAATATCAAATATCAGAGACGAAGGTTAGGACGGGGGTTGCGTCCTACGTCCACCGTCCCGGCGCAGTGCGCCGTCTTTGCGAAGCACCGGTAAGTAGGAGATACGTAGTGCGTTACAGGTGCGAAGCAATCCAGTGCCGGGAGCATAACATACGGTACGTATCGCAGAATTGTACGTCAACCCTGGATTGCTTCGCCGCATTTCATTAACTACGTATCGCAAGTGCGGCGGCGGCTTCGCAATGACGGGGGCGGGCGCTTCGCTGATACGAGGATTGGACGTGGGTTGCGCAATCCGGGCGGGGCAAGCCCCGCCCCTACAAGCCGCAACGTAATTTGCCGCACCCCTCGTCCAACCCCCCGTCTCTGATATCTGATATTTGCTAACTGCTAACTGAACCCCCGTCTCTGATATTTGATATTTGATAACTGTTAACTACACAACATTTGGAACGTTTCAATGAATTTCAACACTGAGGACATCAACGCTATACTTGAGGAAGTGCAGTCGCCCGGGTTTATGGGCGAAGCGTTGCTGTTGCCTGAAGCTGATGAACTTGTCGAAACGCCCGGGGGTTCGGACGTTTCCGAAGCTTCCGGGAGTTTACCTGCGCCTATAGAGCCTCACCCGGACGAGCTTGCCGCGGCTATCCAGGCGCAGTTAAACCGCAAGAAGCCGGAAATTCCTCCGTTGCCGGATAATCCAACCAAGGAGGATATCTCGCGCAATATTTTCCTGCACGTTGAGGCGGAACACGGCGAGATTCCGCTCGAACCGAGAGCGCCCGAGGCCGCCTCTGCCAATATCACTAAACCCGGCGCAAAAAAACGCCCCGGCGATATAATACGCGGCACTTCGGCGGGCAAAATAGACAAGCCGAAGCGTAGCCCCGCGACTAACTCGCGGCTTTTGAAAAAAATAGAACACGAGGAGCGCCGCGCGGAGTTCCAGAAGCGAAACGAACGCCGCCTCGCCCTCGAAGCCGCAGAGGCGGAGCGCATACGCAACGCGTTCTTTTCCGAGCCGGAACTCGACAAAACCCGCGAAATCCCCTCTGAAATCGTCAAATCTGTCACGGCGGTTATCGAAAAACAGCGCATACTGGAGGAAATAGAGGCGGAAACGACCGAAGCCGCCGGAGCTCTGCCGCTCACGCCCGCCGAGGCCGCGGAGTACATAGAACCCGAGCGCGCCGATATGTCGCTACAGGAGGCCTACACGCGCTTTGCGGGTCATTCGGGCAATATTCGCCTACGGCTCTACGCCGTTTGCGCGTTGTTTGTTATTGCCGTGTATTCGACTATAGCGCAGCAATTCGGGCTTGGCGGCTTTTTTGATAACAACCTCTTTTCGCGCACGGCATTCCTGCTTATTCTGCAATTCCTAAGCTGCGTCGTGGGTTATGAAATTATTATTACCGGGTTAACAGACCTGTTCCGCTTTAGGTTCAGCGCGGAACTGCTCGTTACGGGGGGCAACATTATTATCGCCGCGGACGCGCTGAACTCACTGCTTCGCGCGGACATACACTACGCCGGAAGCTACGCGGCTGTCGGGATAGCCGGCATAACCGCCGCGCAGTTCGGGCTGTGGCTGTCGAAAATAGGCTTCAAGGCGGCGTTCAAAACGCTGAACGGCGTGGAAAATAACCCCTCCGGCGCGCCGGAAATTTTCGCGGATTTTGAAAAGGTCGATAACGGCATAGTCCTCTCAAAGCGGCTCGGCACGCCCGACCTGTTCCTACGTAAAATACTGCGGCGCGATTTCAGCGAAAAGGTTTTTTCGCTTATAACGCCGCTGATACTGCTCGCGCAGGTGGCTTTCGCCTTGCTCTCGGCGATAGAGCAGGGGACGAGCGCGAATTTCCTGCACTCCTACGCGCTGTTAGCGGCGGGGTCGCTGCCGCTTTTCGCGACGCTCTCGTTCAATCTGCCCTTTGCTCTGGAGCTTCGGCGAAGTTCCAAGTCCGGCACGTCCGTTGCGGGCTATGCGGGGGCGCGTGATTTGTCGAAATCGGTCGGAATAATCGTCCGCGACCTAGACCTTTTCCCGCAGGGGAGCGTAGCCGTAACAAACTTCAAGGTTGCGGCGGGTTTCACAATCGAGCGCGTTGCCCAGTACGCCGAGGCGCTCGCGGGGACGGCTCAGAGCGGCCTGCGCTATCCTTTCGCGCAGTTGCTCGCGGAGTACGGAGCGGCTCCCGCCCGCGGAACCGACCTTGTATCCTACGAGGGCGGGGGAATGGGCTGTACAGTCGGCGAAAGCGCGGTACTTCTAGGTTCCGAAGCCTTTATGAAGCTTATGGACATAGCCTTCGACGACTGGCCTACGCAAATCGCGGGGGCGGCCTTTCTCGCGATTGACGGCAAACCCGCCGCCGTGTTCGTTCTGCACTATACCCCCGGCGACGCGGTTCAGCAGGCGCTTATGAACTCCGTAAAGGCAAAGCTCCTGCCGCTCCTCGCGACGAGGGACTTCAATATTACGCCGACTATGCTTCGGGCAAAGTTCAAGCTCGATTTCAACGAGATAGAGTTTCCCGGTTACAACGAGCGTTTCGCCCTCTCGGAGCCGAATTTTTCAGATAACCAAACGGCGACTGATGGAGACGGCGCGGAGGACGCTAAACCCCCGCTAATCCCGCTCCCCAGCGCCCTCCTCGGAAGCGACGACCTGACGCGCTTTGTGGAGGCCTGCGCATCCGGCAAGCGGCTCTATTCCTCAACGCGTATCTCAACAGTCTTTACGGCGGGAGCAACGGTACTGGGTCTGGTGCTGATGTTCGCAGTCTGCCGCAACGGAACCTACCACACCGCTCCCCCGCTCTACGCCCTGCTGTATCAACTGCTGATGACCACGCCGTGTATATTAAAGAACCTTCTGCGATGATTTGATAGATAACAGTTATCAGATATCAAATATCAGAGACGAAAGGTTAGGACGGTGGACGTGGGCGCACCCCCGCGCCGTGCGCGGGGGTGCGCCCACGTCCACCGTCCCGGCGCCGTGCGCCGTCTTTGCGAAGCACCGGTAAGCCTGCGATACGTACAATGTTACAGGTGCGAAGCAATCCAGTGCCGGGAGCGTAACATACGACCTACGTATCGCAGAATTGTACGTCAACCCTGGATTGCTTCGCCGCATATCATCGCTACGTATCGCAAGTGCGGTGGCGGCTTCGCAAAGACGGGCAGGGCAGCGCCCTGCCCTCCCACGGGGGCGGGCGCTTCGCTGTTACGAGGGCGGGACGGAGGTTGCCCCGCCACGGCGGACGTTCCCCGTCCCACAAACATATACAAAGAGGTAAAATGAACAACATTCCGCCACTCCAAACCCCCGAAGATTATTCACTATTCACTATTCATTATTCATTGATTCTCGCGCCAATGGCGGGGGTTAGCGACCGCGCGTTCCGTGAGGTTTGCGCGGCTTTTGGGGCTGTTCAGACGTGCAGTGAGATGGTGTCGGCGCGCGCGCTTGTGTATCAGGACAAGAAATCGCTGACGCTCCTGCCGCGCGGGTTGGGGGAACGTGACTACGCCGTACAGCTTTTTGGTCACGAGCCGGATTTGCTCGCCGCCGCCGCCGAGAAGGTTATCGCGCTCGAAAATCCCGACAGGATAGACATAAATATGGGCTGTCCGACAGGGAAAATAATCAAAAACGGCGACGGAGCCGCGTTAATGCAAAACCCGAAGCTCGCGGGAGAGATTGTCGCGGCGGTCAAAAAGGCAATAGGCAATAAAAAACTCTCGGTGAAAATACGCAAAGGTTTTGATAACGGCAACATAAACGCCGTGGAAATAGCGCGTATAGCGGAGGCCTGCGGAGCGGAACAAATCGCCGTCCACGGCAGAACGGCGAAACAGCTCTATTCGGGCTTGTCGGACTCGACGATTATCCGCGAGGTAAAAAAAGCCGTAAGCGTCCCGGTAGTCGCAAACGGCGATATTTTCACGCCCGGTGATGCGGAAAAACTTCTGCGCTACACGGGAGCCGACTACGCTATGGTCGGGCGCGGGGCAATGGGCAACCCGTGGATATTCGCGGGACGCGAGCCGCCGGAACTTCGCGAGCGCGTACGCGTGGCGCTAGCCCAAATAACCCGCGCCGCCGAACTCAAAGGCGAATACATAGCCTGCCTGGAAGCGCGAAAACACTTCGCCTGGTACCTCCGAGGTCTGCGCGGTGCAACACGCCTGCGCGACAAAATCTCACGAGTGGAAACGCTCGAACAATTGAAAGCGATTGCGGTTGAATTATGAGGGATATTGTGGTATAATGTAAAAAAATCGCGCTGACTGCCGATAGGTAGGCGGTTCACTTCTTGGCCCTCCGGGAAAGACCTCGGGAAGGAGGGTGTTGCTTATGTACATCACGTTTGCCGAGTTTATAGCTCTGGTCTGCGCGATTCGTAGCTTTATCATCGGCGTTAAAATCCTGGTTGCCGTATATAAAAAGAAGTAGCCACCTCCCTTCACACGGTGTGGCTACTTCTCGTGTCCAAAAAACCCGGTAGGGCCGAGGAGTTAAATGAACCGTCTACCTATCGGCAGCCAGTAATAACTTCTCTTATGCTCTTATTATACAACGTCCGTACCGCGTTGTCAAGGGCTATTTTTAAGAGGAGCGGATATTTTACGTTGCGCTTTGTAGGGGCGGGGCTTGCCCCGCCCGGATTGCGCGGGTAGAATTGACAACCGACGAAAATTGGCAATCCGGGCGAGGCGAGCCTTGCCCTTACAAGCCGCTACATAAAGGAAAAATATTTTGAACAACCCTATTATACGCGTTCTGCCTCCGCGCGTTGCCGATATGATTGCCGCCGGAGAGGTTGTCGAGCGCCCCGCCAGCGTTATCAAGGAGCTTGTGGAAAACTCTTACGACGCGGGGGCGACTTCCGTCACGGTTGAAATTCGCCGGGGCGGTATGTCGCTCATACGCGTCACGGACAACGGCTGCGGCATTTCCGCCGCCGACGCTCCGAACGTTTTCCTGCGCCACGCCACGAGCAAAATCTACGACGAGCGCGGGCTTGAGGCTATCGCTACGCTCGGGTTCAGGGGCGAAGCCCTTGCCGCAATTTCAAGCGTTTCGCGCGTCGAACTGAAAACCTGCCAGAACGGCGCGGAGAGCGGCACCCTCGTCACAGCGGAGGGCGGAACCGTCACGGACATCTCGCCCTGCGGCTGTCCGGAGGGTACTACGTTCATAGTGCGCGACCTGTTTTTCAATACACCGGCGCGGCTGAAATTTATGAAAACCGACAGCGCGGAGGCTACGGCCGCCGCCGCCTGCGCCCTGCGTTGCGCCCTGTCGCGCCCCGATGTCGCCCTACGCTTCATTAAAGACGGCGAGGAGCAGTTTGCCACCTCCGGGACTAACAACGGAACCGGCGAAATAAGCCTCCGCGATACCGCCTACAGCTTACTCGGGCGCGATTTCGCCCTCGGGCTTACAGAGGTTAAGAGCGGGGACGCAACGCTAAGTTGTCACGGGCTTGTGACCGCCCCGACTGTTCAGCTCGGCAATCGCGGCAAACAGTATTTTTTCGTCAACGGCCGTTACATTAAATCGCAACTTCTGACCGCCGCGCTCGAACGCGCTTACACCAATTCCCTGCCGCACGGCCGTTTCCCCGGTTGCGTGCTGTATATTGAGCTTCGCCCGAATATGGTTGATGTCAACGTTCACCCTGCCAAAACCGAGGTAAAATTCCTCTTTGAACACGCCGTATTTGAATGTGTAAAAAACGCCTGTCGGCAAGTCCAGTTAACAGATATCAAATATCAAATATCAGATATCAAATATCAAATATCAGAGACGGGGGTTGCTCCGATTATTCCTGTCGAAGCGGTTGTTCCCGAAGTCCCGAACGTAAAATATTCAAGCCCGCCTATTGAACCCACGCGCACTGAAAATATATTGCCGCCTGAACCTCAATTGCCAATTGTCAATTATCCCTTGTCAATTGACAAACCCGCGGACAAAATTATCAATTATCCATTATCAACTATCAATTATAAAATTGTCGGCGAGGCGTACAACGGCTACATAATCGTCGAAACGCCGGAGGAACTGGTTTTTATCGACAAGCACGCCGCTCACGAGCGTATCATTTTCGACAGGCTTAAGGAAAACGCGAAAGCCGAACTTCCGCAAATCCTCCTCGCTCCCGTTATTTTAGAGCCTGACGCGGAGGATTGCGAATTGATACTCGCGAACCTCGCGCTATTTGAAAAGTTAGGCTTGCTAATAGAGGACTTCGGCAACGGAACGCTGATAATCCGCGAGCTTCCGGCAAACTGCGACCCCGGCGACTGCCAAAGCCTGCTCGAGGAACTCTGTACGCGGCTTAGAAACGGCGACCGCCCCGGCTACCTCCCCCGCGAGGACGAAGTGCTTGCCGGAGTAGCCTGCAAAGCCGCAATAAAACTGGGCAAAGCGTCAGACCCGATAGAATGGACGCCAATAGCAAAAGCCGTACTGTCAGGAAGCATAAAAACCTGCCCGCACGGCCGCCCGGTATCGTTCACGCTATCGCGAGGGTTTATAGAAAAGAAAGTCAGTAGGTAGGGGCGGTTTTACATTGCGTTTCGTAGGGGCGGGTTTCAAACCCGCCCTCCCCCGTCATTGCGCCCTCCCCCGTCCCGGCGCTGTGCGCCGTCTTTGCGAAGCACCGGTAAGCCAGCGATACGTAGGGCGTTACAGGTGCGAAGCAATCCAGTGCCAGGAGCGTAACATACGCCTTACGTGCCTACGTATCGTAGGATTGTACGTCAACCGTGGATTGCTTCGCCGCGTTTCAATGGTACGTATCGCAAGTGCGGTGGCGGCTTCGCAATGACGGGGGCGGGCGCTTCGCTGATACGAAGGAGGGACGTGGGTGCGCCGCGCACGGCGCGGGGAACCACCCCGCCGCCTACGGCGGCACCCCTCCCAAGAGGGGAATGGACGCGTCCGCGCACGGCGCGGGGACAACCCCCGCCTCGGCGGAGGCACCCCCTTCCACGGAAGGGGGCAGGGGTTGGTCGCGTCCCCCGCAACCCTCGTCCAAGCCCCCAAAAAGCCCCCTTCCGGAGAAGGGGGTGCCGCCCGAGGCGGCGGGGGTTGTCCCCCGCAGGGCGTTGCCCTCCCCCGTCTTTGCGAAGCCGCCACCGCACTTGCGATACGTAGTTAATGAAATGCGGCGAAGCAATCCAGGGTTGACGTAGCACCCTGCGATACATAGACCGTATGTTATCCCCCCGGCACTGGATTGCTTCGCACCTGTAACGTCCTACGTATCGCACACTTTCCGGTGCTTCGCAAAGACGGCGCACTGCGCCGGGACGGTGGACGTTGGACGGCGTTGCCCGTCACAGCTTACTGCGCTTGCCGCCGCCGGAGAATGTTGACAGTATGTTGGTTTCTATGTCGTAGTGAACGCTGCTGTCCTCGCGGTAGCGTTTGAACGCCAGGGATATCAGCTCCTCCAGTAGCTCTGTGTAGCTCATTCCGAGCGGTTCCCAGAGGTAGAATGACAGCGAGCCGGGGATAGTGTTTATCTCGTTTACGAAAATGTTCGCAGTCGCCGTGTCAAGCAGGAAGTCGATTCTCGCGACGCCGCTGCAATTCAGAGCCTTGAAAGCGGTCACGGCGGTTTCGCGGATTTTCGTTCGAAGCTCTTTTGAAATCGGCGCGGGAAGCACGCGCTTCAGGTTTGTCATTCCTCCCGCCTTTGAGCCTTTGCCGCCGGAGCCGTATTTATCGTCGTAACTAAGCAACGCGCCGCCCTTCGGCTCCTCGCACTCGCTCGCTTTTGCCGTGTCGTAGTCGCCCAGAACCGCGCAGTTTATCTCGCGCAGGCTCGTTATCGCGGGTTCGATAAGTATTCTCGTGCAGAACTGAAACGCCTCCTCAATGGCGAACTGCAAGCCCACGCGGTCCTGCGCCAGGGCTACGCCTATGCTTGAGCCGAGGTTCAGCGGCTTGATAACCATAGGGTAGGGAAGCTTCCACTCGAGCGCGGCGGCGGATTTATCACGCGCGGAGTAGTATTCCCCCGCCGACAGCCGTATGCAGTCCAGCACCGGCAAACCCGCGTCGCGAAACAATAGCTTCTGCACGTACTTATCCATACCAAGCGCGGAGGCAGTCACGTCACAGCCGGCAAAGGGGATACCGAGCGTTTGCAGGAAGCCCTGTAAGGTGCCGTCCTCAACGTTCGTTCCGTGAACAATCGGGAGCGCGACGTCGATGTACACGCCGTTGTCCTTGCCAAAAAAGCGGTTAGTCTGCCCGGACAAGGGCGCGAGCCGAAGCCGCCCGTCGTTAGTCGCGACAGGCACGACCTGTTCCGCCTTACCGAGAAGCTTCGGCAAATCGCGGTAGTTCGCGATATCGAGAAGCGCGTCACCTGTGAAAAACCCGCCGCCGCGCGAGAGGTATACCGGAACGGCGCGGTACTTGTTCTTATTCAAAGCGCGGCAGGCCTGTAAAGCTGAAATGACAGACACTTCGTGCTCCACACTGCGCCCCCCGAAGAATACGCCGACTTGTGTTTGCAAAACTTATGACCTCCAATGCGAATTATAAACCTTGCACAATCCAACTGTAGGGGACGATGCCCACATCGTCCCGAGGGTTCATCAATTCTAAATTCTACGGGACGGGGCGATGTGGGCATCGCCCCCTACATTAGACTTCCGCGCCCACCCCCGTATCAACAACGCGCTCGCCACCGTATCAGCGAAGCGCCCGCCCCCGTCATTGCGAAGCACCGGTAAGCTTGCGATACGTACCCTGTTACAGGTGCGAAGCAATCCAGTGCCGGGGGGACAACTTACGTCCTACGTCCTACGTATCTCACGGTTCTACGTCAACCCTGGATTGCTTCGCCGCATTTCATTGACTACGTATCGCAAGTGCGGTGGCGGCTTCGCAATGACGGGGGCGGGCGCTTCGCCGAGGGGTACGCGGAATACGTTAGGCTTGCGGAACGTGTTAGGCTTGCGGGGCGAATTAGGTTTGCGGGGTGCGCGGGCGGGTTTGAAACCCGCCCCTACGGAATAAACGCACACCTCACGGCTCCAGCTTCTCTATACCGCCCAGGTACTTCCTCAGCACCTCGGGGATTGTTACGCTGCCGTCGGAGTTTTGGTTTTGTTCTACCAGCGCGGGAAATATGCGGCTTGTCGCGAGACCGCTGCCGTTTAGCGTGTGGATATAATCCGTCTTATTGTCCTTTTTGCGGCGCAGGCGCATCATTCCGCGCCTAGACTGAAAATCGCGGGCGTTTGACACGCTTGACACTTCTTTATAACCGTCCATCGAGGGTATTGAAATCTCTATATCATAGGTTCGCGCCATTGACGCGCTACAATCACCCGCGGCGAGTTTTACCGTGCGGAAGTGGAAGCCTAAGCCCTTTACTAAGTCCTCGGCTCTGCCGACTAATTCCTCAAACGCCGCGTCGGACTGTTCCGGCGTTGTGAACTGCACCATTTCCACCTTGTTGAATTGATGTCCGCGAACCATTCCGCGCTCGTCACTGCCGTAGCTTCCCGCCTCCCTGCGGAAACAGGGGGTGTAACTGATGTACTTCTTCGGCAAATCGGCCTCGCTGATGACTTCGTTTCTGTGGAGGCTCACGAGCGCGGCTTCGGCGGTGGGTAGCATATAGTGAACGCGCTCGTCCGTAGGGTTCGCTATTTTATACACCTCGTCGGCAAACTTCGGGAACTGCCCGGCGGTTTCCCCGCACTCATAGACTAACATATGCGGCGGGAGTATAAATTCATAACCCGCGGCTATGTGAGAATCAATAAAATAATTCAGCAGCGCCCATTCAAGCCTCGCGCCCATTCCCTTATACACCCAGAAGCCGGAACCCGCGAGCTTCGTTCCGCGCTCGTAGTCAATCAGCCCGAGCATTGTACAGATTTCAACGTGGTTGCGCGGCTCAAAAGTAAACTCGCGAGGTTCGCCAAAGAAGCGTATAGGCTCGTTATTCTCCTTGCCGCCCGGTTTGAGGTCGGGGTCTGGAAGGTTCCAGAGGTTTAGCATAAGCGTTCGCTGTTCTGCCTCGAGTTCGCGAATTTTGTTGTCGTCAACGCGCGTAGCGTCGGAGAGGATTTTCATTTCCTCCAGAAGGTCAGTTATATCGCCCCCGGCGGCTTTCAGCTTCGGAAGCTCCTTATTGTTTACGCGGTTCTGGTGCGCCTTGCGAACGTCGTTCTCGGTCATAAGGGCGCGGCGTTCCGCGTCGATTGCGATAATGCGGTCTATATCGGCCGAAGCGTCCTGCCCCTTGGTCAGGAGCCGTTCCTTAACGTCCTTGGGGTATCCGCGAAGGTATCTGATGTCAAGCATTGTAGTTGTCTCCTTATGTGATTTTGTTATTTGGTTAGATTGTATGCGAATGGGGGACGTAACCGGGGTGCGTCGCGCACTGCGCGGGAAACCACCCCGCCGCCTGCGGGCGGCACCCCTCCCAAGAGGGGAATGGGGGCGCACACGAAGGTATCGGGGGACAACCCCCGCCGCCTCGGGCGGCACCCCCTTCTACGGAAGGGGGCTTTTTTGGCTTGGACGAGGGTTACGGGGGGCGTTCCACCCCTGCCCCCTTCCCTAGAAGGGGGTGCCTCCGCAGAGGCGGGGGTTGTCCCCGCGCCGTGCGCGGAAAATTCCCCTCTTGGGAGGGGTGCCGCCATAGGCGGCGGGGTGGTTCCCCGCGCCGTGCGCGGACGTTCCCCCGTCCAAATACCCCCCGCTACCGCTTCCTCATTCTCATATACAGCACCGAGGCCGAATATATCGAATAGTCGTACAGTACGCAGACGAAGTTCGCGGCTATCACAACGAGCCATAGCGGAGCCGTGAAGCCTCCGCTGTCGCGCACTTCGGGGGCTAGGGCGAACGCGCTTACAGAGTATATATATACCTGTATTACAAGATTGAAAAGCGCGAGTTTTATAAGCCACAGCGCGGGCAGTGAGCGGATTTTGCGCTCCAGAAAACTTTTCAATACCGGGTACCAGCCGGGGAACGCAATATACAGCACCGCCGCGAACTTAGACGGCAACAGTAACAGCGCAAGCAAACCCGCAACGCAGAATTGCGCGAGCGCGTAGCGTTTGCCGTTAGTAAGCACCCCCGCCGCGGTGACATAACCCGCGACAGCGCAAAGCGCCATATCGCCGATAACGGTAACGCTCCCCAAAAACAGCAGTACGACGGATACAGCCGCGAATACAGCCGTGAGCGCGGTCTTGCGCGTGTTGGTAGTTTTCATATTTTTAGCTCGGGAATTTCAATTTCAAGCGGAAGCTCGAACGTTGAAAACGGCTCGTCTAATAATCGCGGATTGCAGTTTTTTGAAAAACAGTTGTCTATTGTATTAGTTAAATCATAATAGACATTGGATTGCACGTATAATAAGCCCTCGTCCAGATTATCCGCGTAATCAAGACATACGGGCATTACAGGGCAATCCAGGGAAACACTGCCGTCATCTTCGGTAACAAAAACTACCGGGATTAGCGTGCCTGATTTAATATCCATTACTTATTACCTCCCCAACCATTGGTTAAATTCCGCTAAAGACAGCCCCGCCAGCCTTAACACGCTTCTGATTGTTCCAAGTTTCAAATCTCTCCCCGCGTGAAACGGAACAGGTACGGTCAAATAGCCGTTACTGAACATACGGTGAGAACCGTCGGTACGGATATGACTAAAGCCCTTCAGCTTCAGAAACTTCTCCAGCCTGCGATAGCTTATCGAATAACCCATTTCGTCCGTTCTCCATAATTTCACTTAGCGGAATATATACAATTCCGCGCTCAACCGGCGCGAGTAGATACTCGCGTTCCTGCTCGTCACATTCGTATTGGAAAAAGTGCTGTGCTTTTTCTTTAATCAGGCGTTTTGCCTCGTTGTAGCTATCTGCGTATACGGAAATGCCGACAAGGTACGGACAGCACATAAAGTATCTGCCGTCGTCCAGTTTTTTCCACATCACCGTAGTGGTAAACTTCTTAGTCATAAACAAACCCTCCGTCCAAACCCAACGTCTCTGATATTTGATATTTGATAACTGCTAACTGAACTAGCAGCATCGTATCAAATCCCCGCCCATACATTCGCAGCAGCAGTCGGCAATCATAAGTTGGGCGCAGCAGTCGCAGGCCTGGTTTTGGCCGCCTGTGGGGTGCGTGAAACCGCTTGGGCGGTAGGCGTTACCGCCTCCGCGAATATAGTTCAGCGCGGAGCGGTACTCGGCGTTGCCGGGGTCCATATTCACCGCCGTCTGGTAATAATTCGCGGCTTCGTCGAGCCAGCCGCGCTTATAGAAAACCGCGCCCATAAGGAAATTCCACTCCGCGTTGCGGTTCGCTATCGCCTCGAGCTTCGCCTCCGCCGCGTCGAGGCGGTTTGCGTTGATATCCTGACGTATCGCCGCAAATTCGGGAGTGCCGCCCGCGTTCGAGGTATAGCTTCGCTGAGGCCCGTAGGCGCGCGAGTTACCGCCGCCGCCTCCCGAACGCTCCCGCGTTATCGTGTCGTAAGCCTCGTTGATTTCCTTCATCTTGGATTCGGCTAAATCGGCGAGGGGGTTGTCACGATAGTTGTCCGGGTGATATTTTTTCGCGAGTTCGCGGTAAGCGTTCTTAACTTCGTCCTCCGACGCTCCCGGAGATACGCCTAAAACCTTGTACGGGTCGTTCATTTATGTTCTCCTTGTGGTTAGTTAGCAGTTATACAGTTAACAGTTATCAAATATCAAATATCAGAGACGGGGGGTTGGACGTGGGTTGCGCCCTGCGGGGGAGACCACCCCGCCGCCTGCGGGCGGCACCCCTCCCAAGAGGGGAATGGGTTTGGACGTGGGTTGCGGATTGGACGTGGGTTGCGGGGGGCAATTCCCCTCTTGGTTGGGGTGGCGCGTCGCGCCGGGGTGGTCTCCCCGCGCCGTGCGCGGACGTAACTATCGTCCTACCTACGTATCAGCGAAGCGCCCACCCGCGCACGGCGCGGGGGCGGGGCTTGCCCCTGCCCGTCATTGCGAGCCGCGGTAAGCTTGCGATACGTACCATTGAAACCGGCGCGGCAATCCAGTGCCGCAGTCCGCAGATACGTATGTTACGCTCCCGGCATTGGATTGCCGCGCGCCTAGACGCCCTACGTATCGCAAGTGCGGTGGCGCTCGCAAAGACGGCGCACGGCGCCGGGACGTAAGGCGAGGGACGGAGACGTGGGGCGGGGACGAGGGACGAGGGACGGCGCACGGCGCCGGGACGTTGGACGGGGGGCGGGGCGATGTGGGCATCGCCCCCTACAGTAATCACCCCAAAAACCAGTAATCCCCCAAAACGCCTATTTCACCGCTAGCCTTATCTGGTTCGGTATCCCCAGGTACATTATATTCTGCAATATCGGGGTAAACTCGCTTTTCGGGAGTAGCTCGAACGCCGCCGCCGCGATGTTTGCGCTGTGTTCGAGCGTTGTCGTCAGCGTTGTTTTGTCGGCGGGGTAGTCTGTCAGAGGATTGTAGCGCCCGTGCTTTATATCGTCCTCGAGGTCGTCCGCCGCGTCGCAGATGTATATTACGCGCCCTGTGTGGTATAGTAAATTCTCCAGAATACGCTTCTGCTCGTCGTCCGCGGCGTATTGCCCCGCCGCCGACAGCAGGCTTGCGAAGGTGTTCGCCGCGCGGTCTATTCCGCTATCTCTATTTTGCTCCACTTTTGTCAATTCGTCAAGTGCTTTTTTAGCGGAAAGCGTAAACTTTTCGTGAATTTTTGGCAATTTCTTTGCCCGGCTACGCAAAATAGCCAGCGCGGGAGCGTCAAGCAGGAGCCGCTTAGGCAACACGTCGTCCCTCAAACCGTCGCGAAGTTTTTCTATTGCGAGTATCAACGTCAAATCAACCGCCGCCGCGCTCGCCTCACCCGCGAAACAATGAGCCTTCCTGCGCCCGTTCGCCGGACAGCGGAGCGTTTTAACCTCCGGCGCGGAACCCGGCATAACACAGGCGTACAGCATTGTCAGAAACGTCAAATCATAATTAACGCAAAACCGCGCCGCAAAGCCGTAACGCTCCTTCAACCCGGCGCAAAGCCCGCAGTAGGTAGCCTGATAAAGCTCCCAATGCTTAACTTTGAGTTCCGGCTTGAGTGGTTTGATATAACCGTACATAGTTCCTCAGTTAACAGTTATCAGATATCAAATATCAGAGACGGTAGTTCAGTTAACAGTTAGCAAATATCAGATATCAGAGACGTTGGTTTGGACGAGGGTTGCGTATTGCGAGTAGGTTGTGGGTTGAGCGGGGGCAGGGCTTGCCCTGCCCGTCTTTGCGAAGCCGCCGCCGCACTTGCGATACGTACCATTGATATGCGGCGAAGCAATCCAGGGTTGACGTAGTATTCTGCGATACGTAGTCCGTATGTTGTCCCCCCGGCACTGGATTGCTTCGCACCTGTAACATTGTACGTATCGCACACTTACCGGTGCTTCGCAAAGACGGCGCGCGGCGCCGGGACGTTGGTAGGACGGGGGTTACACCGCGCACGGCGCGGGTTATGCAATCCACCCGCCTGTAGGGGCGACCTGTGGTCGCCCGCGGGTTACACCGTGTAATTTATATCGCGATAAGCCCGC
>JAISJH010000112.1 GCA_031261635.1 Oscillospiraceae bacterium | reverse complement strand
CGCGGAATACGCCGCCCTGCTTGAGCATTTCATCTACAAGGGTTGTCTTACCGTGGTCAACGTGAGCAATAATAGCAATATTGCGGATATTTGAGGCTTCCATAAATCTTCCTTTAGTTATATTATTTGGTCGAACAAATGTATATTATAACACAGTGTTGCTGGTTTGTCAAATCAATTATCAATTATCAGTTATCAGATATCAAATAACAAATATCAGAGACGAGGGTTTGGACGGGGGTTGCGTAGGGACAACGCACCTTGCCTCCCCCGTCCAATCCTCCGTCTCTGATATTTGATATTTGATAACTGTTAACTGTCCTCACCGCTTCCGTCCCAGCGGACGCTTTCGAGGTCTACGGCTTTACGCGCCTTACGGCGTTTAGCGCGTATTGAGGCGCGGCGTATTGAGAACGCCGTGTACAGACCCACGAGCAGCACCGCAAAGGCTATCGCGAGTTTAACCCACGTTTGGTTAAACGCGTCCTGGGTTTTCGCTAAGATATGCGCGGCCTCCGAGCGGCTTACGTCGGAGTTTGCGATAAGCGAGACGGGACCGAATATTTTACCGTTATACTCGAGGCTAATCTCGCCTAAAGTCTGTCCGCGCTCTATCGGAGCCGCGAGTGCTTCCGCGCTCTCCTCCTCGCTGTAGACTGTTATATTGCGCGTTATATCGCCGTCCTCGGCGTCTATCGGGAGGATACTTCCTAAACCGCTCTCGGGGCGTATTACAACGCTGTCGGTACCGCCAGCCTGCGCTACTTTTATCGACTGTATAAGTTCCGTGGGGTTCAAAAGTATGCGATACTCGAAGTTATCAAAAAACCAGGTGAACAGCCGCTTCATTTCTATAAAACTCTGAACCTCGAACACGTCCGGCTCGGCGGTTTCGATGGCCTTTGCGCCGAGAATTATGCCTATGACGTGTATACCGTTGCGCTCCGCCGAGGAGGCGAGGCAAAAACCCGCCGCGCCCGTACTGCCGGTTTTGAGGCCTATAGCGTACTTATAGTAATAGCGCTCGTTCGTATCGCGTAGTATATAGTTAGTCGTTTTAAGACTGCGCTCTTTATGCTTATTGGTCTCAGGAATAGTATGTTTTACGGTGCTTGAAATCCTGACAAGAGAGGGGTGAGTTAAAAACTCACGCGCTATAAGCGCCATATCATACGCGGAGCTGTACGCCGCGTCGTCCGGCAGGCCGTGAGCGTTCGCGAAGTTCGTGTCCACACAGCCAAGCTCGGCGGCTTTGGCGTTCATAAGCTGAACGAAGTAGTCAGTAGTCCCCGCCAAATGCTCGGCAATAACGTTGCTTGCTTCACAGGCGGACGCTACGAGCATAGCGTAGAGTAGCTCCTCGAGCGTCAGCGTTTCGCCGCTTACCATACCGATGCTTGAAGCGTCCCAGGATACGTCGTGCATAAACGTTGCGCTAGCCGTAACCTCCGCGCCGTAGGTTGTAGCCCCGCGCTCAACGGCTTCGGCGGCCAGAATAGCCGTCATAAGCTTAACGAGGCTCGCGGGGGCAAGCCGCTGAAACTCGTTGTTGGCATAAAAGACTTCCTTAGTATCGTTATCAATCAGCACGGCGGCGCTTGAATCAATAACAAGCGGCTCAACGGCAAAAGCGGAGAGCGGAGCGAGCGTCAAAGCCGCCAAAGCAAGCATTAACAGCGCGGAGATTAACCCGCGCGAACGAAAAGTGACATTTGAACCAAAAAAATGCAAAAAGCGCATAGCAATTACCTGAAAAGTGTGTTATAATACTTAGAAGCATACCACAAATTCACGCTTTTGTCTAGTGGGCAAATTAAGAGGTTTTAATCAAGATGCTTTTTTCAAATCTACGCGGTACGCTCGGCGCGTACAAATCCCGCGACCCGGCGGCTCGTTCCTCGCTAGAGGTGTTTTTGCTGTACCCCGGCGTTCACGCCTGGCTGTACTGGCGACTGGCTCATTTCCTTTGGGTACATAAATGGCACTTCCTCGCGCGATGTATTTCGCAGTGGGCTAGGTTCTGGACGGGGATAGAAATTCACCCGGGAGCTACAATCGGCAAACGCTTCGTCATTGACCACGGCTCCGGCGTCGTAGTCGGTGAGACGACTGAAATCGGCGACGACTGCCTTATATACCAGGGCGTAACCCTCGGCGGCACAGGCAAGGACAAGGGCAAACGCCACCCGACGCTCGGTAACAACGTAATCGTAGGCGCGGGAGCTAAAATCCTCGGTCCGTTCACAGTCGGCGATAACGCTAAAATCGCGGCGGGGGCTATAGTAATCCGCGAAGTGCGCGAGGATTCCACAGTCGTCGGCGTTGCCGCAAAGGAGCTTATACGCGAAATGCAGCTCACAGACGGAGCGGCCATATGACAGATAACAGTTATCAAATATCAGATATCAGATATCGCCTGCGGGCGGGTTATGGGACGGTGACTTATGTTATTATTTAACACACTTACACGTAAGAAGGAAATTTTTGAGCCGCTGGAGCCGGGTGTTGTACGGTTTTACGGCTGCGGTCCTACGGTTTATAACCGCATACACATTGGCAACGCCCGCGCGTTCGTTACTTTCGACGTTTTGCGTAGGTACCTTATCTTTAAGGGCTATAAGGTAAAGTTCGTGCAGAATTTTACCGACGTTGACGATAAGATTATACGTAAGGCTAATGAGGAACACGTCGCTTTCTCGGAGATTTCAGAGAAGTATATTGACGAGTATTTTATTGACGCTAAAGGCCTGAATATCCTCGCCGCCGACGTTCACCCAAAGGCTACTGAAACGATACCCGGGATTATCGCGCTGGTTCAGCGGCTTATTGACAACGGCTCCGCGTACGCGGCGGGCGGCGACGTGTATTTCCGCGTCCGCAGTTTCCCGAGCTACGGCAAGCTCTCAAACCAGCCGCTTGAAGCCTTAGAGGACGGGGCGCGGATAGAAGTCGGCGAGATTAAAGAATCCCCCGCCGATTTCACGCTCTGGAAAGCCGCTAAACCCGGCGAACCGTCCTGGCAGTCGCCCTGGGGGCGCGGCCGCCCCGGTTGGCATATTGAATGTTCCGCAATGTGCCTCGAGCATTTGGGCGAGACGATTGACATACACGGCGGCGGCTCAGACCTCGTTTTCCCGCACCACGAGAACGAGATAGCCCAGAGCGAGGCGGCTACCGGCAAGCCATATGTGCGCTTCTGGCTCCATAACGCCTTTATTACTATCGACAACCATAAAATGGGTAAGTCGCTGAATAACTTCTTTAACGTTCGCGACGCGGCGGAAAAATACGGCTATGAGGCTATACGCTACTTCCTGCTGTCCGCGCATTACCGCTCTCCGCTGAATTATACCGCCGATTCGCTGGAGCAGTCGGTTTCCGCGCTGAAACGTCTGCATAACACGCGGGACAACCTGTCTTTTATTGCCGTTAACGCTCTGCGGGACGAGCTTACCCCGGAGGAGCAGACACAGCTTGTAAGCTACGCGGCTTATCACGAGCGGTTTTTAACCGCTATGGACGATGACCTCAATACGGCAGACGCGCTCGCCGCAATCTTTGATATGTCACGCGCCCTAAACAGCGCGGCGGCTAAAAACCCGGGGCGCGAGTTCGCTCGAAAGGCGCTTTCGGCTTTTTCAGACCTCCTGAACGCCTTAGGGCTTTTCAGTGAGCAGGTAACAGATAATAGTGAACAGTCGGAGGACGAGCTTATCGAGGGTTTAATAGAAAAACGCTCCGCCGCCCGCGCCGCTAAAGATTTCAAGGAGTCAGACCGCATACGCGACGAGCTGAAAGCTATGGGAATAACGCTCGAGGACACGCCGCTCGGCGTAAAATGGAGGAAGGATTAACTATGCGACCAATCGAGGAACTTACCGAACTGCTGAACAGAGATA
Source organism: Oscillospiraceae bacterium (assembly GCA_031261635.1). Classification (GTDB taxonomy): domain Bacteria; phylum Bacillota; class Clostridia; order Oscillospirales; family Oscillospiraceae; genus JAISJH01. Next base: position 14,312 of record JAISJH010000112.1, on the reverse strand, counting down.
AATTCGCGGCCTATAACAATATACGCTTTATATCAATGGAGGACGGTGTCGCCACCGTTGCCGCCGACCTGAATGACAATCACTTGAACGGTTTAGGAATACCGCAGGGCGGTATGATATTCACGCTCGCGGACTTTGTGCTTGCAGTGCTTGCAAACGCCGAAGCGGACGCTAAAACCGTAACCCTGGACGCAAGTATAAACTTTATAAAAGCGTCGCGTGGGAAAACGCTCACCGCAAGAGGACGCTACGTAAGCCGCGGCAGAACAATCTGCATCGCGAACGTAGAGGTAACGGACGACCTCGGCGTACTCTGCGCCGTTGCGACATTTACGGGGTTTACAAAACAATGAAGTTAATGATAATCTTCGGCAACGGAGCCGTGGGCAAAATGACCGTAGGGCAGGAGCTTACGAAAATAACGGAGTTCAGCCTCTTTCACAACCATATGTCAATAGAACCTGTGCTTGAAGTATTCGGCTATTTTCACAAGAACGCTGTATTCCGCATACGCGACGTGGTTTTTGAGGAGTTCGCCAAAACAGAGAAGTACGGCCTGATATTTACCTATATGTGGGCGTTTGAGGAGGAGGGCGAGTGGAAGTATATCGAAAGCGTCTGCGAAATTTTCCGCGCTGAAAACCCCGGTTTGGAGGTTTACTATGTGGAACTTGTCTGCCCGCAGGAGATACGCCTTGAACGCAACGTCAGCGAAAACAGGCTAGCCAATAAACCCTCGAAGCGTGAAATCGAAATATCCAACCTGCGCCTTAAAATGGACGACGCGATGACGCGCATAGAAAGCTACGAGGGCGAATTTGACAGGTTTGAAAACTATATGAAAATAGACAATTCAAACATATCAGCCGCCGACGCCGCGAAGATGATTAAAGAGCGGTTCAAGCTGTGAGCCGCTCGCAATGACGGGGGAGGGAGCTACGCCGAACAAACGCAACCCACGTCCAAACCCTCGTCTCTGATATTTGATATTTGCTAACTGTTAACTAACAATAAAAGGGGACAAAACTATGAAAATCCTGGCAATCAACGGCGGTGCTCAAAAGAGCCGCAACACCGCTACAATGTTACAGAGCGCGTTTGACGGCGCGGTTTCGCAGGGGGGGACAGGCGAAATCGTCCACCTCTACGACCTCAATTACAAGGGCTGCGTGGGCTGTCACGCCTGCAAGCTCAAAGGCGGCGCGAGCTTCGGGCGCTGCGTACAGAAAGACGGGCTTACGGAGGTGCTTGAAAAAGCCATTGACGCGGACGTGCTGCTGCTCGCCTCGCCGATGTATTTTAACGACGTTACCGGTGCCTTGCGCTCGTTTCTGGAGCGGCTGTTTTTCCCGGCTATTACGTATAATAAGGAGCGCGTACCGACCTATCCGCATACGATTAAGGCAGGCTGGGTCTTTACAATGAACGCTCCCGGGGAGTTTTACGACAGCTTCTTTAAGGGGCTTATGAACAGCTCGAACTGGATACTCGGTCACTCGGAATACGCTATAGCCTACGGAACGAAGCAGTTCGAGGATTACACTAAGTACGAAGCGGATATGTTCGACGTGCCTACGGTAAATCAGCGGCACGAGGAGCAATTCCCAAAAGACTGCAACGAGGCCTATGAAATGGGCAAACGTCTTGCGACAAATATTGATATAGGAGGAAACATCTAATGGCGCTACCGGCTAACGTATCATTTTACAACCTCGCGGAGGGCGGAATGTCCGCGAGCTACCTAATCGTAGGCGACAAGGCCGCGCTGCTCGTAGACACCGGCGCGGGGGACATTGACGAGGCGGCTTTTTCGTCAAGCCTCAAAAAGTACGCGGGGGATAAACCCGTAACGCTCGTCACAACACATTTACATCAGGACCATACGGCGTATCACAGGCTTTTCCCGGAATACTATATGCACCCCGCAGACCACGCGATTTTGCAGGGTGAGATTGCCTCGGTCTATAAACCGCTCTCGGAGGGGCAAAGCTTTGACCTCGGCGGCGTGGTTCTGGAGATTGTCGGGCTTCCCGGGCATACTCCGGGGAGTATCGGCGTACTTGACCGCGCTAACCGCTATATCTGCACGGGCGATATGGTTTGCTCGGGGACAATCTTTATGGTTGACGGGCAGTGTAACTTTGACGATTTCGCGGCCTCTATGGATAAACTATTAAAACTCGGGGTTGATAACTGCCTCTGCTGTCACGCTGACAGCGTTGTTCCGGTTGTTCATTGCAAACAGCAGATACAGAACGTCGCGGACTATAAAGCCGGAAAACTCACCGAGGGCCCCGGAATGTTCGGCGGCGGGAGCGTTTTCACGGCGGCAGACGGGAGCGGATTTTTCCGTCCGGGAGCGTAGCTATGGGAGCCTATCATTTCCGAACCGAACTATTAGGCTTTTCGCGCGACGACGTAACGGAGTACCTGCGGACGCAGGGCAGAAAAATCCGGGCGCAGACTGCCGAGCTTGAAGTTTTGCGAGCTAAGGGTACGCCGGAGGACTTAGAAAACGAACTTGCCGACCTCCGCGCTAATAACGAGCGGTTAAAAACTGAAAACGAGCGGCTTACAGGCGACGTAAACGCCGCCGCGCTCGAACGCGATAAACTCGCGGAACGTCTGCGGGCAATAACTAATCTACTGAGTGAGGATAGCGATGAAGCCAAAACGACATAATATAATACTCGGCATAATAGAGCGCAAGGCTATAGAAAACCAGCAGCAACTGATTGACGCGCTGAAGGCCGCCGGGATAGACTGCACCCAGGCGACTGTTTCGCGCGATTTGCGGGATTTGCGGCTTACCCGCGAGATAGACGCGGACGGCATATATCGCTATGTGCCGCCCGCGGAGGGCGCGGATACGCACAGCTTTTCGCAGTACCTGCGCGAAGCGGTTAAGTCCGCGCGCGCGGTTGGTAATCTGACGGTTGTACGAACCTCCGCCGGGCTTGCCCAGGCAGTCTGCGCCGCTATTGACGATATGGACGTATACGGTCTGGTGGGGACAATCGCCGGGGAGGATACTATTTTTGCGGCCTTTGAGGATAGCGGCGCGGCGGCGGATTTTAGTGAAATGTTCACAAATTAGTCAAGTCTTATTTATTTTCTATTAAATATTTACAGTTATAATATGGGCATACTAAGAAACGGAGGGTTATTCAAATGTACAACGAAAACGGCAATACCGGTTCAACAAATGAGGATACACAGCGCGTTAATTTTACGATACCCGCGTCCTACGGTTACTCGCGGAGTGTACCGCCCGCGCCGCCGGAGGTTTTCACGGCACCGCCCGCACCTCCCGCGCAGTCCGCGCCGCCTCCCAGGAAGCGGAAAAACGGCTTTAGACTCTTTATGGCTATATTCTGCCTCGTGTGCGTATTAGTCGGCGGGACGGCGGGGATAGGATACTCAATCCTGCGAATCGGCGGCTATATCGGCGGCGACGCGGTGACTACGCCCGTTCCGGCGGGTTCCGGGCAGATTGTCCTGCCGGATTTATCCACGGCGGTCGCTGTAGAATCGCCTAGAGTCAGCAACAGCACCGTAGTCCTCAGCGGGGCGCAGATTTATAAGCAGTCGGTCAATTCCTGCGTAGGCATTACCAGCAGTTATACGACGAATAACTACTTCGGAGGTACTGAAAACGGAACCTCTACAGCTTCGGGTTTTATAATCAGTGAGGACGGCTTTATTGTCACCAATAATCACGTTATTTCTAACGCCTACGACCAGGGTAACGACGTGCTTATAACCCTGCACGACGGCACGGAATACGTAGGCAAAATAGTCGGCGGAGAACCCGCGAGCGATATCGCGCTCGTTAAGATTGAGCCTAAAGAAAAACTCGTTCCACTGCCGCTCGGCTCGCTTGATAATATGGATATAGGCGAGGACGTTTATGTCGTCGGTAACCCGCTGGGTTATCTGACCTTTACCTATACGAGCGGAATACTCTCGGCGCGTGACCGTGAGATTACTACTGACGCAAGCACCGCGCCTGTGAATATGTTCCAGATGACAGCCGCGATTAACAGCGGCAATTCCGGCGGTCCCGTATTCAATAATCGCGGCGAGGTCGTGGGAGTATCGGCGGCAAAGCCGAACGACCCGAGCATAGAGGGCATATACTTCGCAATCCCGATTGACGACGTTCGCGCTCTAATAGCCGACTGGGAAGCCGTAGGAGTACGGGCAAGACCCTACCTCGGCATAACGGTCAAGACAGTAGACGGGCGCGACTATACGAATAACAAAGTCGTCAAGGGCGCGGGAGTTGATTCGGTAACGGAGGGCAGTCCCGCCGACGAGGCCGGACTTAAAATCGGAGACGTTATAACAAAAGTAGACGACCACGTAATCACAACTCACGAAGGTCTAATCAGCACAGTGCGCCGCTACTACGGAGCCGGGGAAACCGCGAAGCTCTCGGTATACCGCGCGGGCGAAACGATTACGCTGACGATAACCTTCGGCAAACTGGAGAGTACGCCGATTGCCACGCCGTCGCCGTCGTTGCCGGACTATTTTAATTGATAGCGTTTGTATAGAGCTGTATAAAACAAGTGGGCGGGGAAAACCCGCCCATTACATTACCCCTCGGCTGTCTGTAAATCGTACATTTTGCGGTATAAACCCCCGCGCTCCATTAGCTCTGAGTGAGTGCCGCGCTCGGCTATTTCGCCGTCTTTGAATACGGCTATCTGGTCGGCGTTTATTACTGTTGAGAGCCTGTGGGCTATTGCTATAATCGTGCGACTGCCTGTAAGCTCGTCTATTGAGCGCTGTATCATTCGCTCCGTTTCTGCGTCTACGGAGCTTGTGGCTTCGTCCAGTATCAGAACCGGCGCTCCCGCAAGCACCGCGCGGGCTATGGCTACGCGCTGTTTCTGACCTCCCGAGAGCTTTACTCCGCGCTCGCCGGTTATTGATTCGTAGCCGTCCGGCATTTCGAGAATGTCATCGTGTATACGCGCGATTTTTGCGGCGGCGACAATCTCGTCAAAGGACGCTTCGGGACGCGCAAAGGCTATATTTTCCGCTAAGGTAGTGTTGAACAGGAACGTATCCTGCGGCACAAACGCTATATGCTTGCGGACGCTCTCTAGCGTAAGCTCGCGCAAATCGTAACCGTCAAGGCGCACAATGCCGCCGGACGGGTCGTAAAATCTCGCCGCGAGGTTGACCATAGTCGTCTTGCCTACGCCCGTGGGTCCTACAAGCGCGGTAAAGGTGCCGGGCAATATATCAAGCGTTATGTCTTTTAATATAGGTCGCGCCGGGTCGTAGCTGAAATTAACGTTTTCAAATTTCACGTTTCCCTTACAGGTTTCGAGCGGCACGGCTCCGTCGAGGTTTTCAATCTCTACCGGCGTGTCGAGGATTTCAATAACGCGCTCGCCTCCCGCAAGCGCCTCCTGCGCGCCCTCCATAAGTTGCGCCAAGCCCGATATAGGGCCGTAGAACAGCGATAAGTAGAACACAAAGCCCAGCACCTCCGATACGGGCGTTCCGTACTTGTACGCAAAATACCCGCCCGCTCCAAGCACTATCACCAGACCGAGCGAAGTCAGAAAGTTTACGCCGGGATTGAAAAACGCTCCTCTGAATAGGGCTTTGAGCATTGTAACCGTGAAATTACGCAGGGTTAAGTGAACTTTCTTTGCCGAACGCTCCTCCTGCCCGAAGGCTCGTACAACCGATATGCCGGAAAAGTGGTCGTTGAGCGCCGTATTCATCTCTCCGACGTATTTTTGGCGGTTGCGGAAAGCGGGCGTATCTTCTTTTGATAAAACCAGCCGAGAAAGATTATCAGCGGAATAGGTATGCACGTAAGCGCGGCAAGCCCCGGGTTAATCGTGAACATTATCACGCTCACACCGACGAAGGTTATGATATTCGCTATGGTATCGGGAATTAAATGCGCGTATAGCTGCTCGAGCGTAGCGGTATCGCTTACGACGCGGCTCATAAGGTCGCCGGTATGTACTGACGAAAAGTATTCGGTAGTAAAAGTCTGCATTTTGGCGTAAACTTTGACGCGGACTTTTTCAACGAGGTTCCACGCCGCCTGGTGCGCGATAATATTCGCCGCGCCGCGAAATACTTCGCGAAGTAGAATTGTACCGAGCATTAACAGCGCGAGGCGTACTATCGCGCTAAGTGCGGTATCGGTCACAATAATGCTTATTCTGTCAATAAGCAACATCTGTATGCGCGGAACAACAAGGTTCAGCCCCGCCGCCAGAATAGTGGAAAGTATAGCCATAGCAAGCAGAAACCTGTAACCGACAGTTTCCCTGCTGAGTCTAAAGAGTAGTTTCAATTTTTTCACAACCTTTTGTTTTTTGTAACTATTTTATACCAACAAGCGGCAAATGTCAAGCGCGGCGTTTCGCGGGGGGGGTGGGCATTTTGCGAAATTACCGCGCACGGCGCGGGAAACCACCCCGCCGCCTGCGGGCGGCACCCCTCCACAGAGGGGATAAGGACGGGGGTTTGAACGCGGGTTGCGGGGGGACACAGGGCAGGGCTTTGCCCTGCCCGTCATTGCGAAGTGCCGCAAGGCTTGCGATACGTAGAACGTATAGGCACGAAGCAATCCAGTGCCGGGAGCGTAACATACGTATCTTTGGTTTGTACTACTGGATTGCTTCGCACCTGTAACATTGTACGTATCGCGGGCGTACCGGTGCTTCGCAATGACGGGGGCGGGCGCTTCGCTGATTTTGTTATCTGTAACCTGTTATTATATTTGACAAATCGCGACATATAGTGTATAATGTACATTACATCAACAATATGGAGGGCTTATACTATGCTATGGTTATACGCGGCTGCGATACTTGCTATCGCGGTGTTCATTATGGTCAACTTCAAGACGGAGCAGCGGGACGTTGTAGGCCGCGACGGTATGCACTATACCCGCACAACTAAGGTCTGGAAAATCGGCAAACGTTCCGCGCTTGCGCTTTTGCCGCTGTTGCTCGCGTTTGCGGGCTGTATCGCTACCGTTCCGGCGGGTCATACGGGCGTTCTCGTTACGTTCGGGCGCGTTGAGGACCACATACTTACGGAGGGCGTGAATTTTATTCTGCCCTATCAGAACGTTGTTATGATTGACAACCGCGTTCAGAAATACGAGTACACTATGGAGGCGTTTTCCTCCGATATTCAGCAGACCGACATAGTTGGCTCAATTAACTTCACCGTTGACCGCGCCACTTCGCAGGATTTATACCGAAACGTCGGCGTTAGCTACTACGAAACGGTTATCTATCCGCGCGTGCTTGAAAATATCAAGCTCGTGTTTTCCGCGCATACCGCCGAGGGTCTAATCGGCAAGCGGACGGAGCTTGCGGACAAAATCAGAGACCTTATGTCGATGGATATGAAACGCTACGGCATTGAAATTTCAAGCGTCAATATCGAGAACATCGACTTCACCGACGCGTTCACAAATGCCGTAGAGGCGAAACAGGTCGCCCAGCAACGGAAGCTAACCACGCAAACCGAGCAGGAGTCTGAAATCATAATCGCGAACGCCGAGGCTGAAAAGCAGGTAATAGCCGCCGAAGCCGCCGCCGCGCGCAAGAAAATAGACGCCGACGCGTCGGCGTATTCGGTAGAGGTAGCGGCAAAAGCGGAGGCCGAGGCAAACCAGAAAATCGCCCAGTCGCTAACGCCCGAGCTAATCGAATACACGCAAATAAACCGCTGGAACGGAACGGTACCGAGCGTACAGGCAAACGGCGGCGGCACAGTGTACCCAATTGTGAATATTGACTAGGCGGGATAAACGACAACGTACAATGAATGTAGGGGCGACCTTTGGTCGCCCGCGGGTTCAAGATTTATGAACAGTTTCTTCGCGTTGCTTGCGCGTATGCGGCATATCCGGCGTTGGGGGCTTATGCGTAACGCTTTTCCCTCTAATTTGTCGGAGCATAGTTACCTTGTGGCGGTTATCGCGCATTGTCTGGGCGCGATACGTATAAACGTTTTTGGCGGTACGGCGGATTTAGGCGTGCTGGCGCTTCTTGCCTTGTATCACGATTCGAGCGAAATCATCACCGGGGATTTGCCAACCCCGATAAAATACGGCAACCCCGAATTGACGGCTGCCTATAAAACGGTTGAAACGCTTGCGCGTGAAAAGCTGCTCACGCTACTGCCTACGGAACTGCGCCCGAGTTTTGAGCCGTATATTACGCATACGGACGAGCTTGTATCGGCGGCGGATAAACTCTCGGCGTATATAAAATGCGTAGAGGAGCGCCTAGCGGGTAACACGGAGTTTCAAAGCGCGGAGCGGCAATTGCTAGCAAAACTCGAAGCCTTAAACCTGCCGGAAGTGGGCTACTTTATAGAACACTTTATGCCGGACTTTGGCAAGACCCTGGACGAGCTTACAGCGTTAGGGGAAGCCCCAAAAATAGATGGAGCATTGGACACGCCAAAAAAATAATATACCATTCGGAGGACAAGCCGCGTTATGACGAAAACTGAAAAACCGCAGAAAGCCCCCGCCTCCAATGAACGCTTTGACAGTATACAGCTAATGCGCGGGTTGGCGGCCTTGCTTGTTGTTTATGTGCATACGCCTTTTGCCGTTGAGCGTTTTTCTGTCGGTTCCTGCGGGGTGGATATCTTTTTCGTTATCAGCGGCTTTATAATTACGCACGTTACGAAGGACGGACACCGCGATTTTCTGCTGAAGCGGGCAATACGTATCCTGCCGATTTATGTACTGCTTACGGGACTGACCTTTCTGCTTCGGAATACCTTGCCGCTCGGGATACTAAGCGACTACAGAGCCTCGCCCTCTTCGCTGTTTCTGTCGCTTACCTTTACGCAAAACGCCTATATGGGCTCGCCCCTAATCGTCGCCGCCTGGACGCTTATTATCGAAATCAAGTTCTACGTGATGTTTTACATAGCCGTGACGGTCTCCGTGCGCCGGCGCAAGGTGTATGCGGCGCTGATAGTTATTTTAATGCTTATATGCGCCCTGCCGTATAACTACGGTCAGATATGGCTTGGTTCATCGCTGCTGCCGATAGAGTTTATATTCGGCATATTCGCCTACTGGTTCCTGAATGAAGCAAAGCGTCCGGCAGTTCCAAAGGCGTTAGCGTTTATCCTCGCGGTAGCTTCGATGCTTACGCTATTGTATGTTGACCACTACTATTTTAACGGTACTGCGCGTTCGCTGACTTATGGAATACCCGCGCTGGTTTTCTTTGTGTCTGTGTTTGAATTTTTCCGGGGACTGCGCGTCCCGCGCTTCGCGAGGTTTTTAGGTGATATCAGTTTTTCGCTCTATCTTACTCACGCGCTTGTCATAGCTTTTTCCGGCTATCTGCTGAAATCTGTCGCGCCGTCTATGGAACTGTCCGGCGTATTGGTTTGTATACTGCAAATAGTTTTGAGCGTAGCGGTTACGATACCTATATGGTATCTGATAGAAAACCGCCTGACAAAATGGCTGCGTAGAAAGCTAATGTGGAAACCAATCGCTAAAGTGACATCACACCGTGAAGGGCAAGGTTAAGGCCTCCCGCCAAAACCTTAGCAAGCTCGCGGATTCGGCTGTCGATATCCCTGCGGGTGACAATAAAACGCTCGTCCCCCAACTGTTCATCGTTAATTGTTAACCGCATAGTCGGTATGCCGATAGCAAGCACCGGCAAGCCCAGCTTTTCAGGCGTGAGTTTGGCGCGGGCGCTGTCCGTGCCGCTTCCGGGGACAAGCCCCGTATCGGTAAGCTGAACGCTTTCGCAGATACGCCCCGCCTCCGCGCTTGCGAGAGCGTCAATAACAATAAGCAAGTCGGGGTCAACGCTGTCAAGCACGGCGGTAATTATTTCAGCGGTCTCAATGCCGGACATTCCGAGAACGCCGGTCCGCAAAGCCGCCACGGAGCGCAAAGTCTGAAAATCCTTGTCAGCGTCGGCGGCGATAAGGTGGCGGGTCACGATTACGCCGTCAAGCGCGAGCGCTCCTAAGCTGTCGCAGGTAACCTCCGGGTTCCCAAGCCCCGCTATAAGCACCCGCGTACACGTTTCAAGCGGCGCGAGCCGCCCTATAGCCGCCGCGATAACGTCGGCGGCGTTCGTTGTTTTGCCGTCTAGCGTTATTGAAACGTAGTTTCCTATAGGCTTTTTGAGCGTTTCCGCGCCCCGGCTGTCGGTTATTGCGATGGTTTCTATTGTAAAACCCGCTTCGCTGTGTTCGCGGGCTATAACCCCCGGGAGCGCGGAAGTTTTTGCAACGGTATATTTCCAAAGAGCGTGAGCCTCTGCCGCGAGGTCTGTGTAAACGCGCATAATGGGTATTCCTCTCTGTTGTTTTGTATATAGTGTAACCCGCTTGGGCGGGTTTGAAACACCATACGCGCCGTGCGCGGGGGGCAGGGCTTGCCCTGCCCCGTCATTGCGAGCCGCGGAAAGCTTGCGATACGTAGAAGTGAAACCGGCGCGGCAATCCAGTGCCGGGAGCGTAACATACGTTTGTTTCTCCCCCGGCACTGAATTGCTTCGCACCTGTAACGCCCTACGTATCGCGAGCTTACCGGTGCTTCGCAATGACGGGGGCTGGGCTTCGCCAATGGTGACGCGGTGTGAGAAAAACGCAGACAATTCACGTAATAAAAAGTAAATGCTTTTGTCCCCGCCGCGTAAATGCGCTTGACTATTGCGGGGTTTTCTGTTATAATGGTTAAAAAGAGAGAGTTGGGGGGACGAGATGCTTAATACGGAACTTCGCAAAATCCGGCACGGCGGGCGGCTGTTTATATTCATCGCGGCGGTTTGTCTGCTGATGTTCTACGGTGATACGCGGGAGGCTTCGGAACGCTACGGACTGCAAACGGGCGGTCAGATGATAGATTTCTACGGCACTATTAACGCGCCAATCGCGATTGCGATAAACCATATCGCGAATAAATGGGACCTTAACGCGGAGGAACTGCGCGGGCGTATTACGAGCTACTACGAGCTTAGTTTTGAGATTGAAGCGCCGCAGTTTAAGCACCTTGGAAAACCCGCGCTCGGCTTCTTCGCTATGGCGATGTTTCTTGCGCCCTACTATATAGGTATGGATTTTAAGGCGCGGGTATTCAATAACGCGCTCTACGCGGGGCGAACTCGGGCTAGCGTCTTTACAGCGCGGGTCGGTGTGTATTTCGCGCTCTGCGCGGTGATGTCGGTTGTTGTTTCGTTTGCGCTGGTGCTTGCGTATAGCGCGTCAATGCTCGGGAAACTTCCCGCTATAGAGCTTTTGAGCTATTTTGCTAAACGGCTCTTAACAGACCTCGCGATTATGTCAATCCCGCTTGCGCTTGTTTGCGCGTTTCGCACGGTTGTGTATCCCGCGCTTATAACGTTTGGGGTCTGCGCTATAGCGTGGTTCGGGTTTTACACGGCGGGGAGCGCGATACCGCTGTGGCTGCCCTGTGTTGTTCTGCCGCTCTGCATCGTGGCAAGTTGGCTTAGTTTCAGACGCGCCGATTTGGCGTAACATATATATTTTTACTCGGAGGATTACACCCTTGTTCAATGACATCATTAACACCATTACACATTCAGACCCTGAAATAGGACAGGCGATACGTTTAGAGCATAACCGCCAGCAGCGCAATCTTGAACTCATAGCGTCGGAGAATATCGCTTCACCCGCTGTACTTCTCGCTATGTCAACGGTTCTCAACAACAAATACGCCGAGGGCTACCCCGGTCACCGCTACTACGGAGGCTGCGAACACGTTGACGTAGTTGAAACAATCGCAATTGAGCGATGTAAAAAGCTCTTTGGAGCTACATTCGCGAACGTTCAGCCTCACAGCGGTTCGCAGGCTAATTTTGCGGCTTATCAGGCGCTCGTAAAACCCGGCGACACCGTAATGGGTATGAACCTCGCCGAGGGCGGACATCTAACCCACGGCTCACCCGCTAATTTTTCCGGAAAGCTCTATAACATAGTGAGCTACGGGGTTGACCCGGTTACGCACTATATAGACTACGAAGCGGTACGCAAGCTCGCGCAGACGCACAGGCCTAAGATGATAGTCGCGGGAGCCTCCGCGTATCCGCGCGTGATAGATTTCCCGAAGCTGCGCGAAATTTGCGACGAGGTCGGGGCGTTCCTCTATGTCGATATCGCGCATATCGCGGGTCTGGTAGCGGGAGGCGTTCACCCCTCGCCCGTCCCCTACGCCGATGTTGTTACAAGCACTACGCATAAGACACTGCGCGGTCCGCGCGGCGGGTTTATACTGACTAATAACGAAAAGCTCGCGTCAAAGATAGACAAGGCGGTATTCCCGGGCGCACAGGGCGGTCCGTTAATGCACGTCGTGGCCGCTAAGGCTATAGCGTTTAATGAAGCTTTATCGGACGATTTCAGGAAATACCAGCAGGGTATAGTCGATAACGCTAAGGCTCTCGCGACGGCTCTGGCTAGCGGTTTAGGGCAGGATAAACTGGTTTCAGGCGGTACTGATAACCACTTAATGCTGCTTGACCTCCGCGCGTTTGGCATTACCGGGATTGACCTACAGCACTACCTTGACAGAATGAACGTTACGGCAAACAAAAACGCCGTACCGGGCGACACGTCCCACCGCGACGTAACAAGCGGAGTGCGCCTGGGTACCCCAACGGTAACGGCGCGAGGTATGGGAAGCGCGGAAATGCGCGAAATAGCAAGCCTTATCGAAACCGCGATAAAAGAAAAACTAAGCGGCGCGTTTATCCCCGAGGCGCAGAAGCGTGTGAAAAAACTGGTAGATGCGTTCCCGCTATACGCGGAGACGGTGTAAGGTTTATAAGAGTGGCAAATGGAGTTGCACAATCCTGTAGGGGGCGATGCCCACATCGCCCCAAGAATTGCACAAATGTACGTATAACGTAGAATGGCAAAACCCGGCGGGACGATGTGGGCATCGTCCCCTACAAAATGGAGAACGATTTTACAAGGGGGGCGCGCAAAATGAATAATGTACCCCTTGCGGAATTATTAAGGCCTCACGATTTGTCGGAGGTCGTCGGGCAGTCGCATATACTTGGCCCCGGTAAGCTCTTAACGAAAATTGTAGACGGCGGGCGCGTTCCGAACCTTATTTTTTACGGACCCAGCGGCATAGGCAAGACTACCGTCGCGAATATTATCGCCGATAAGACTAACCGCGCCTTTCGCAAGCTTAATGCCACTACCGCCGGGACGGCCGATATTAAGGACGTTATCGCACAGCGCGATACGCTCCTCGCCCCTAACGGCGTATTGCTCTATCTCGACGAGATTCAGTATTTTAATAAGAAACAGCAGCAGACCTTGCTTGAATATATTGAGGACGGCTCTATAACGCTTATCGCCAGTACAACGGAAAACCCGTTTTTTGCCGTGTACAATGCTATACTGTCGCGCAGTACGGTGTTTGAGTTCAAGCCGCTTACGCACGGAGATATTGAGCGGGCTTTGAAGCGGGCTATCGGGATTTTGGAAAGCCAAAATAATTTGACAGCAAACTATGACGCTGATTTACTGCAGAAGCTGTCACGCAACAGCGGCGGCGACTGCCGCAAAGCCTTAAACGCCCTCGATATACTGTTTTCAACCGGGACAATCGACGGCGGCGTTATAACGTTCTCCTCCGGGGACGCGGAGCTTGTTTCACAGCGCAGCGCAATGCGCTACGACCGCGACGGCGACGAGCATTATGATGTCTTATCCGCTCTGCAAAAGTCGATACGCGGCTCTGACCCCGACGCGGCCTTGCACTACCTTGCGCGGTTGCTTGAAGCGGGCGATATACTGTCGGCTTGCCGTAGGCTACTTGTTATAGCCGCCGAGGATATAGGGCTTGCCTATCCGCAGGCTATCGCAATCGTCAAAGCTTGCTGTGACGCGGCTCGTGAACTCGGCTTGCCGGAAGCGCAGCTCCCGCTTGCCGAAGCGGTACTGCTCCTCGCTACCGCTCCCAAAAGCAACAATACCTGGGCAATTGCCGAAGCGCGGGACGATATACGCCACGGAAAAGCCGGTTCCGTTCCGCGAAACCTGCAAAACGTTCACGCCGACGGCGCGGAGAAGCCTAAAAAAGCCGATATGCGGGGCTATTTATATCCGCACGATTTCCCCGGTCACTGGGTGGAACAGCAATACCTTCCGGACGAACTTGTCGGGACAAAATATTACGAGCCGGGCGACAATAAAAACGAACAGGCGGCAGTAAAATACTGGAGGTCGATTAAAAATGAAAATATCAACTAAAGGACGCTACGCCTTACAGCTTCTGACGGATT
>JAISJH010000125.1 GCA_031261635.1 Oscillospiraceae bacterium | reverse complement strand
TAGCTTCGCTTACGATTTGGGCGGGAGGCTCTTGGGGCGTTTGCGTTCGGCTAACGCGCTCTGCTCGTCGTCCATTAGGCGGAAACGCTTCAACTGTTCCTCGAGCTCGCTTGACAGGTTGCTTAATTCCTGCGAATAGGCGGCGCTTTCCTCGGCGGTCGCGCTGTTGCGCGAAACAACGTCTGAAACCTGCTGTATCGCCGTGTCTATTTGCGAAATCGCGGCGTTCTGGTCCTCGCTGGAGCTTGCTATTTTCCCGATAAGCTCGGTGCTTCTGCTTATACCCTCCACAACGTCTACCAGGGAGGCGGCGGTTTCGCCGGCAATTCTCGCTCCGACTTCGGCTTTAACGATACTGTTCGCGATAAGGTCGCCGGTTTCTTTCGCGGCTTCGGCGGATTTAGACGCCAGGCTACGGACTTCCTCGGCAACTACCGCGAAGCCTTTACCGGCGCTGCCGGCGCGTGCCGCTTCAACCGCCGCGTTCAGCGCGAGAATGTTCGTCTGGAACGCTATATCGTCAATAACCTTGATTACCTTGTTAATCGACTGGCTGGCCTCGTTAATCTCCTGAACCGCCTTAGTCATTTCAGTCATCTGCCGGTTCCCATTAACTGCGTTATCCTTAATGCTGTTCGCGAGGTCCGCGGCTTCTTTCGCGATTTTCGTATTATTCTCTGTCTGGTCGTGAATTTCCGTCACAGTCGCGGAAATCTGCTGAACCGTGGCGGCCTGTTCGCTCGTAGTCTGTGAGAGCTGGAACGATACGTCTGAAATTTCCGTAGCTCTGGTCGCGACGTCGCCGGACACCTTGTGAATTGACTGGAACGTTTCGTTCATTCTGACAATAACTCTGTTGATACTGCGGTTCAGAACGTCCTGTTCCGAGCGGATATCAACGACTTCGGTATAATCCCCGTCCGATATGTCCGAGAGAACTTTTGACTGCTGCTTGATACCGCCGATAACGGTATTAAAGGCAACCGAGAGTTCCTCAAAAGCTCCGATAAACCGCTCCTGATTGGCGATTTTAACATCGACAATACCCATAGCGATATCCTTAGCGGCTTCACTGAGCGCGCCGATAGGCGAAATAACGACTTTTTTAACAACCGTACGCAGAATAAAGATTGAAAGCCCCAGCACCACTATGAACAGTATAATCATAGTGATAACAGAGCGCGTAACACCCGCGAGAACAACGTTCGTGGGGATTTTACTGACTATGTACCAGCCGGTGGAGGGCATAACCGTCGAGGTATAATACTGGTTAACGCCGTTACCGTCTTTCTCGGTGAAAATTTCGCCCGACTGAATACCCTTGAATATAGCGGAATATTTGCCGCCGTCAAAGTCCACGAGGTTCTTGAACTCGCCGGTTTTCTGGTCGGGGCGCAATACGTCGTTAGTCGTAACGTAAACGTCGCCGTTCGTGCCGATAATAAGCGACTCTGTGGCGCCTTCGCCGTTTGCCGCGTCAACCATTTCCTCAACTGTCGAGAGGAACACGTCAACTACGGCGACGCCGATGTCCGTACCGTTGCCGATAGTTTTACCAAAGGCGAGCGCAATCGTAATATTAGCAACGTCCCAGTAGGGCGCGTCAACAACGAGCTTACCGGGACTTGCCATAGGTCCCTTGTACCAGGGACGCGTTCTTACGTCATAGCTCGCGTCCGGCACCCAACCGCTGCCGAATACACCGCCGCCGTCCGGGAAGCCGGCGTAAACATCGGAAAACTCGGAGTTAGACTGCTTGATTAAAGCGACGTAACCCGCGAAGTCCGGTTTCATTTCCTCTACGCCGTCGTCTCTATACATTTTCTCGGCGACGATAGCGTTAATTGAAACCGCTGTCTTGATTTTTTCAATCCAGCCGTCGACTTTGTTAGCGAGCGCGTCAGTGGCTTCTTCAAGCGTAGCCTGCGCCTCGGAAACTGAAACGTTGTAGAGCGTCACAGTCGACACAACAGTGATAAGCAGCATAGCCGCAATGAGAATTAGAGACACCGTGCTAACGAGCCGTCCGCTGATGGTTGGTTTTCTTTTTACCATTTTTTTGTCCTCCGACATTGTTACCGTGTGAATGTTAAATTATAAATATCAAATATCAAATATCAAATATTAGAGACGAAGATTTGGACGGAGGTTACGCCTGCGGGCGATGTTTCGCACAAGGCTTATCATCTGAAATCCTCGAACGCGCGCTTGAACTCCCCGGCTACCTCCCCGAATACGGAGATAATAAGCGGGTCGAAGTGCGTCCCGCTGCCGTCCATAATAATCTCAACGGCCTTTTCGTGTGTGAAAGGCTTTTTATACGGCCGCTCTGACACCAACGCGTCATACACGTCCGCGACAGCCATTAGCCTCCCTAGAAGCGGTATCTCCTCCGCGCTAAAACCGTTAGGGTAGCCCGAGCCGTCCCATTTTTCGTGGTGCGTCCCGGCGAATATTTCCGCGTAAATCAAAAACTCATTTTCATTCGGGATATTGCCGCGCATCTTCTCAATTATTTCCGCGCCGTAAGTAGTGTGCTTTTTAATCTCGGCAAACTCCCCGTCGCTTAGTTTTGAGGGCTTACGCAAAATAGCGTCGTCAATCGCTATTTTGCCTACGTCGTGAAGCTGTGAGGAAATGACTAAAAACTCGGAGTCGTAATACTCCTTCATCTCCTCCGAATAGAGGCCGCGCTCTTTCAGCCCGTTAACCAGTATCGCGAGGTACTGCTGCGTCCGGACGACGTGGCCGCCAGTATCGCCGTCGCGCCTTTCGACAAGCTCCGCGATAGTTTGAAGTATTGAGAATTGCAGGTTCTGGATATTCTGCGTCTTGACGGCAACCATATCCTGTAAGGAATCGTTAAACTTCTGCAATTCCTCGTCTTTCGCGATAAGCTGATTTTGCTGCCGCTCAATAGTTAGGTGCAACTCAACGCGCTTATTCAAAAGCTCCGCGACAAAGGGCTTTGCGATATAGTCAATCGCGCCGAGGTTCAGCCCCTCAATCTCGCTGTCGGTATCGCTCTTACCCGTGAGGAAGATAACCGGGATATCGGCCGTAGCGGGGTCTGCTTTCAGAAGCTTGATTGTTTCATAGCCGTCAAGCTCCGGCATATTGACGTCCAGCAGGATTAGCGACGGGCGCAACTGTTGAAGCAGCTCAAACAGCCGCTTCGCGGAGGGAACCGTATACACCTCGTAGTTTTTAATGAGCGCGGTTCGCCCGATTTTCAGGTTCGCGATATCGTCATCGACGAGAACAATAACCTCTTGTTTCATCTTTAACTGTTCCTCCCTTATTCAATCGGTAGCTCTTTCAACGCCGCAAGGGCGGCGTCAAAATCGAACATTAGTAACGCGTCCGATATCTCGGAAAGTACGTCGACAGTCTGTCCGTTATAAGAGTTCAGCGCGAGAGCGTCAAGCAGTACATACGCGTCTTTGACATTTTTCGCTTCGAGAAGCGCGGTCAGTTCCGCGCAATCTCCGGAGCCAAGCCCGGGAGCGTCGTTGTTAACCTCTTTCTTCGGCAAAGCGGCTGAAACCTTGTCAACCAACAGCAGGAGTTTTTCAATGAATTGTTCGGAGTATTGGGAAATATAGGTAAAATCCCTTTCATTTCCGGCTTCCTCAAGTTTCTGCGACAGCCGCGAAACCTCCGCCGCGCCGATAGAGCGCGTAACGCTCTTAAGCGCGTGAACCTGCGTGATATACAGTTTAAGCTGTTCTGGCGGACCGTCGGCGGTCGGCGTAATCCTCAAAATCGCAAGCCGCTCGTCAACGTCCTTACAAAACAGCGTGCAGACTTCGAGGAACGTTTCATAAGGTACGCCCATAGCCTTAACGGCGGCTACAATATCAAGACCCTCAATCTTAATGAACCCGCTTGTGTCAATATCGTTCACCTCCCCGCTGAAATGGCTTTGTGTACCGTAAACGCGCTTCTCCTGCGGTATCCACTGGTTTAGCACCGTGACAAGCCGCTTCATCTCAATCGGCTTAGACAGATAATCCGTAAAGCCGCTCGCTATAAATTTCTCACGCATACCGCTGATAGCGTTAGCGGTAAGGGCGACAATGACCATTTTCTTAAACTTCTCACCCGGCAGGGCGCGTATTCTCGCGGTGGTTTCAACGCCGTCCATCTCCGGCATCATATGGTCCATAAAGACTATATCATAATAATACTCCTGAACAAGGCTAATGGCCTCAATACCGCTTAGGCAGGTATCAATCCTCGCCCCGAGCGGCGCCATCAGACCTTTAGCTACGCTGAGGTTAGAGCGTATGTCATCGACAATCAGCAAGCGCGCCCCGGCGGCAGTGTAATTGATATCGCTGACGCTGTGAACCTTATCAACGGTAACGCCGTTCAACACGTTGGCTATCGGAAGCGCGTAGACAGGCGTTGAAATATGGCTCCCCCTGAAATTACGAAGCGTTTCGCCGAGCGGCAATATAGCGACTAGTTCAGTCTTGCACCCGGTAGACTCCGCCAGGGCGACAGCCGGGTCGATTACAGAGTTCATAAGGAAGGCGAAGTCATAATCCCCGCCCGCGAGTTGGTCAAAAAGCTCCTCCTCGGTATTTGCGCGTCTTACGCCTACGCCCAGGGCTTTGAGCGTGTATTCAAGCGAGTCGGTCGTTTTCTGCGTTCTGCCGTGGAACAGCACCCGCAGTTTATTGGCGTTTTCAACCGAGGCGAACCTCTCGCCGGTAACGTATTCCTGGTCAAACTTCGCGGTGAATATTGAGCCCTTGCCGTATTCGCTCGTAACTGTAACGCGCCCGTTCATAAGCTTACAGAGGCTCTCGGTAATCGCAAGCCCAAGCCCCGTCCCGTCAACGTTCTTATTCCTTTTGAGGTCAACGCGCGTAAACTTCTCAAAAAGCTGCGCGATATCGCCCTCTTTGATACCGATACCGCTGTCCTCAACCGATACGCTGAAAGTTATCGTAGACGAGCCGCGGTAGCCCGCGGTTACGGACAGTTTTATAAAACCTTGCTCGGTATATTTACAGGCGTTGCTTAGAATATTCGTCATTATCTGACGCACGCGAACCTCGTCACCGATTATGTCGTTAGGTATATTCGGGTCAACGTTAACTATAAAGATAATCGGCTTCTCGGATATCCTCACTCTTATAAGGTTAACAACATCGTTAATCAGGGAGGCAAATAAATACGGCCCGTTGACAATCTCAATTTTTTCCGACTCAATCTTTGAAAAGTCAAGTATATTATTGATAATCGCGAGCAGATTGGTTCCGGCGGCTTTTATCTCGTCGATGTACTCCGATACGGCGGGCGTGAGGTCCTCGCGAAGCGCAAGCTCGCTCATACCGATAATGGAGTTCATAGGAGTGCGGATTTCGTGGCTCATATTCGCGAGGAAGTCAGATTTTGCCCTATTCGCCGCAATCGCCGCGTTAAAGGGGCGCGCAACGACATTAGACGAGGCGAACGCGGCAATCGCGGCTAAGATAACGCAGATTACCCCGACGAGCAGCAGCCCCGACTGTATGTTATTCATAGGGCTTTCACCGAGCGGGGCGACTACCCCGAGCGTCCAGCCCTCGCGTGACTCCCCAATCGGCACATAGACGCAAATCCTCTCGCTGCCGTCAAGCGTGTACTTCCCGTTAGAGGATTCGCCGCTGATAATCTCTTTGAAAACCTCGCCGACACGCGGGTCGGTCTGACCATAGCTGTTGTATACGAAATTGCGCCGTTCAAGCACGTAATCGCGGTTAGTATACGCGACAAAGGTACCGATGCGGTCAAGTATAAAGATGTTGCCGGTTTTCCATATTTTTATATCTGACAGCAAATCGCAGAAGTACATTCCGGATACCGTAACGACCAGAATACGCCTGCTGTTTTCAATCGGGATACAGACGTGAATGACGAACATATCGTTGCTGTCAAGGCTCGGCGAGGATATAACCGCCTCACCGTCAAAGGCGCGCGCTATATAGGGGATACTGATAAACTCCGAGAAGTTCTGCGCTACGCCTGAACGCCCGCAGTTGCCAACCAGACCGTCTTTATCAAGCACGGTCAAACCCCAGAAGTTACTGTACTGATTATATTGCTCGCGCAAAACCTTGTCGAACTGGCTCTTGACACGCAGACCTTCAAGGTTTTGCGCGATAGTCTGCGCGTCGGCAATAAGCAAATCAATCTGCGAACTGATAAGCTTATCGGCAATATCCGCAATCTCGGTCATATCGCTTATAATACTGGTTTCAAAAGTCCTCTCGAAATATAACAAACCAAAGCCGGTGCTGAAAGTAACAATAAGCAGAGCCGTGAGCAGGAAAACAACAATGACTTTTATCTTAATAGACATATTGGAAATTTCTTCCTTTGATTTAAGGTTATAGGGGAATTTTTGCGCGGTTCAAAACATCGCCGCCGCTTAAATACGATAACGCGGGCGGGCTATATCGCCGACAGCGGCAAGGCTTTAAGTTCCTCAACAGCCGCGTCAAAATCAAACATAAGCAAAGCGTCGGAAACGTTAGACAGCATTTCCGAGGTCTGCCCGTCGTAGTTGCATTGCTGAAGCTCCTCAATAAGCGTATACGCGTTCTGTACGTTCTTAGATTCAAGCACAGACAGCAGAAGCTGATAATCTTCCGGCGAAATGCTTACCGCGTCCGCGTCAACTTCTTTTTTAGGCAGAGCCGCCAAAATACTTTCAACGAGCGTTTCCAGCAAATGGCAGAAAACGTCAGTATAGCCGGAGATGAAATCGAAATTCTCGTCATATCCGGCTTTTTCAAGCAATTCGGCAAGCGTCGAAACATTTGTCGCTCCGATAGAGCTCGACGCGCTTTTCAGCGCGTGAACCTGCGTTATATAGGCTTTCAGCTCGTCGTTAGAACTGCCGTCGGTCGGGATATTGCGTATTTCCGTCAGCCGCTCGTTAACGTCCTTGCAGTAAATTGAGCAGACTTCCAGATACGCTTCATACGAGCCGCCCATAGCCTTTACCGCGGAATACGAATCAACGCCGTCAATATGTATCGCGTCGGGAGGTAAAGCGTCCGCGTCCGAGGCAGACGTATGTTCCACATAGGTGCGCTTTTCCTCGGGAATCCAGCGGTTTAACAGCGCGACAAGCTTTTTCATCTCAATCGGCTTAGAAAGAAAATCGCTGAAACCGTATTCAATAAACTGCTCTTTCATACCGCTGATAGCGTTAGCGGTAAGCGCGACGATAATTAGGTTCTTATGCTTCGCGTCCGGCAGTTCGCGTATTAGCTTCATAGCCTCGATACCGTCCATTTCCGGCATCATATGGTCCATAAAGACTATATCGTAATCATTCTCCTGAACAAGCCGTATGGCCTCCTTACCGCTGAGGCAGACGTCAATAACCGAGCCGAGCGGCATCATAAGCCCTTTAGCGACGCTGAGGTTAGAGCGTATATCGTCCACAACCAGCAAGCGCGAATCGGGCGCGATAAAGTTAATTTCATTAGCGTGGTGAACCTTGTCGGCGGTTATGCCGTTTAAGATATTAGCGACCGGGATAGCGTACACCGGCATAGTTATGTGGCTACCCTTAAACTCCGGCAGAGTTTCGCCTACCGGAAGCATAGCCACAAGCTCTGTCTTGACCTTTTTAGCCTCCGCTATACCCGAGGCGCGCTCGGCAATAAGCCCGCTTACGAACGCGAAGTCATAGCCGCCGTTCGTAAGCTGTTCGATAAACTTACTTTCGTTCTTTACTCTGTTAGTGTTAACGCCGAGTTTTTTCAGCGTGTATTCAAGCGATTCCGCCGTCATACGCGTTTTACCGTAAATCAGAACGCGCTTCATTGCCGCGTCCTCAACCTTTGCGAAGATATCGCCGGGCAAATACTCCTGCTCCAGGGTAGCGGTAAACGTAGAACCCTCGCCGTAAACGCTCGTAACGGTAACGTCGCCGCCCATCATTCGGCAAAGGCTCTGCGTAATCGACAAACCCAGCCCCGTTCCGACAACATTCGCGTTAACGCGCTGGTCAACCCGCGAGAACTCTTCAAACAGCTTGCCTAAATCTTCCTCTTTAATCCCGATACCGCTGTCCTGAATGGAAAAACTGAAAACAAGCCTGTTTTCAGCGGGATATTCCGCCGTGACGGACATTTTTATAAAGCCTTCGTTAGTGTACTTGTAAGCGTTGCTAAGAATATTCGTCAGTACCTGCCGCACGCGAACCTCGTCGCCGTTGATGTTATTGGGTATCTCGGGGTCGGCGTTAACGATAAAGAGAATAGACTTCTGCTCAATACGCACTTTCATAAGGTTAATAACGTCGTTCAGCAGCGAGGAGAAAGAATACGGACTGTTAATAATCTCAACTTTTTCCGATTCGATTTTAGAAAAGTCGAGAATATCGTTAATAATCGAAAGCAGACTGTTGCCGGCCGATTTAATCTCCTGTATATACTCCTCAAGCAGTGACGAGGTGTTCTCACGAAGCGCAAGCTCGCTCATACCTATAATAGCGTTCATAGGGGTGCGTATTTCGTGGCTCATATTAGCCAGGAACTGGGACTTCGCCATACTCGCGTGTTCCGCGTTAGCCCGCTCCTCCTCGGCAAGGGTGCGCGCGTCCTCGATATCGGTAATATCGTGAAACGACAGCATACAGCCCTCGAGCGTAGCGTCCTCGCCAATCATAGGGACAAAGTTAATAGTGTATATCCGCAAACTCCCCGAGAGCGCGACTTCGCCGTTAAACCCGCAGGCCTCCTTATGCTCCATCGCGGAATTTAGATTTTTAAGCAAATCCTCCAGGAACAGTCCGTCGTCAAACGGCTCAAAAAGCTCGCGAAGCTGTTTACCCTCGCCGTCCCCGAGGCCTTTCGCTATAAACAGCTCCGACAGTACCGCCGTACAAAACACCAGACGCTCCGTATCATCAATAAACATAATGATATTCGGGCTGTTACTAAGCAATAACTGCAAGTAACGGTCACGCATCTGCTGTGCTACCGAACGCGCCGCGAACTGATTGGCGTAGACGTTAGCGTGAAGTTTCTCCTGCTCAATAGCTTTCTGAAGCCGGACATTCTCGCGGCTGCTTTTTTTCAGAAGCTTTTCAAGCTCCGCGATACGCTGTTCGGGCGTAGTTTCATCAACCGGCGCCAGTTCGCCGAGTGAGGCGTTTTTTTCATCGTCCATTTTTTAGGAATCCTCAAAGTATGCAGGCTGAAAATGTATAATTGTGGTGACGGTTGATATAGTTACCGTTCTCGTCGCGCACAGGGCAAATCTCGCCGCCGGAATAGCCGAAGGAATACTCAAAGCCCGGGTTTTTCGCCATAACCTCCGCAATAAAATCAACTTCGTCATTGTTATTAGGGCTTGACATAACGTAGCGCGTACCGCAGGGCAGCATTAACGCTCCGCTGTGGCTGTCTTTATATTGCAAAACCCGCTGCAAACCTTCCGCGGCGGAATCAAGAATACTCTTAGGGCTTATCGCGGCGATAGAAATACGCGAGCCGACGGGAATTTCACCGCCGCAAAGGAGCGAACCGTCGTCGTTAACGTCCGCGACGCCGAGAGCAACAGGGTTAGAACTGCCCTCATAGTAAACCATAAAAGAGGTCGTTGTGCTGACTTCTTTAATAACGACAATACCGATACTGCTAAGGTAATCAAGCACGGGCATATCGTTGACCTGCCGCAGAATAACGCCCTCCGAGTCGGTTACGACGCCTTTCTTTTTATTGATATGCTCCTCCGGAATAGAGACAACGACAAACTCCGGCTGAACCTCACCGTAAATAAGCACCATAGACAGCGCGTTTTCGAGGTTTGTATCATTATAAATAACGTAGCAGTCCTCATAATTAGCGTTGGCGTTAAAGGCAATGCCGCCCCAAACGGGAATTTCGCCGCTGATTTCAGCGAGAGTACGCGACAGCACGGGACCCATAAGCTCCCGCACAAAGGGCATAAAGCTGATAATCATAGCGGGCTTGCCCGGAAGCTTCGCTGCCGCTTCGTTATATGTACCGGCAAGCTGTTCGCGGAAAGTATCCGCGCCGAGCGGACCCGTGGAACCCGCAGCGAAAACAACGTCGTCGCCGGTCAAAACCGTAAGCGTAAGCCCGTAAATATCCTTACCGTGCGGGTTTGCGCTCGCCATAGTGGACATACCGATAATATCAAACGGCAGCCGCCTGTGCAGTTCCCCGAGTAAACCCGAATCAATAAATTCAAAGTGGCAGGTAAGAATACCGACCGAATTTTTTTGGAGGGCAGACAAATCGAGCTGAGAAAGAATCTCGCTAACAGCGTCATCTACATCGTCAATTTCAGTAGTGAAGGCGGTCATCATCTTTACCATTAGTTTACTCCTTTTTAATCAGTTAGTGGTTTAACCGACCGCCGAACTATCAAAAGGCACAGCCCCAGTGATAGGAAAGTAAACTAAGCGGCAATTGACTTACCAATAATTTACAATATTCATAGGTCATATATATATTATACCACAAGATTAAACGCGCGTCAAGTGTTAAAAACCCGACGAACGACAAAAACTAAAAAAAAGTGACAACTATCAAAAGGTGTACCTTTTGATAGTAAGGAGCTACAGCGCGGTTTTTACCATATATTTACAATTACCTCTATGTTTTCTACATTTTTTGTCATTATATCACGTTTAACCCTAGTTGTCAAGCCCTTTTTTAACGCTTATTTACAAAAAATGACAAGCCCAATCAACTATCAAAAGGTACACCTTTTGATAGTACGAATATTAGGAGGAAAATAACAATGTTCAAGCAACTCACACGCAGAGCGTTCGCGCTCGTACTCACACTCGTAATAGTCCTCACGCTCAATCTCTCGGCCTTTGCGGACACGGTGGTTACATTTCCATCAAATCCAATTAAGGACGGAACACTAACTATCGGTAGTCTTTCCGTAGGCGAGGTGGTGTCTTTTGTGGACGAGGGTCACGGCTATGGTTACTACCTCACCAAAAGCGGTCAGTTGTTTGAAATTACAAATTCGCTGTCACCGGAACTTGTCTTAACGGACGCAATCGGACTAACCTATTCATATCCGCTTGTATATGCTCTAACAAAGTCGGGTGAGGTTTTCTCGTACTCGAACGGTGCCAAAAGTCGGTTTTTGAGTTGTCGAACAAGGGAATTACTACGCTAGCGGGCGATTTTGCCGCGTCAGATAATTCTGTATACTATCTGTATTCGCTCTCGCAAAAGGGTTTGAATCTACCATTTGATTTACTCAAAAACGCTCAAATCTCAAATTTCACCGCATACGGCTCTTATTTTTCCGACGGCAAGCAGACCTATTACATTGACAATGAGGGTAAGAACGTAACCGTTGTTAACGGGATATCGGCGTTTGAATATGGCGTTTCGTCTGGAACAATTCCAAATAGCGGAGAACCGCCGCTTTTAACTGATAAAAATAATGATACCTACTTTGTGAACGGTAACAACGCTAAAAAGTTAAATGTTAAGGGCGTTACAAAATCAACCGGAAACCGCGTTCTCACAGCAGAAGGGACATTATACAATGCGGACGACTTAGAGAATGACACTCCGGTGTTCACAAAAATCGCAGAAAACATTGTTGATGTTTCAGCTGTGTTATACAAGGACAAATATGGTGTGGCGTACAGCCTATCAAATAATAAGCCGTTTGTAGGCAATATTAAAGCTATATTCGGAGAGTTTGCTGTTGCTTTTGACGGGACAAATTACCGCGTTCACAAAGACGGGAGTATTAGCAAAATATTCAATTCAGAGGTTATTGATAGTTGGACATCTGTCGGAGGATTGACTACTCAGGAAGACGGTTTTGCATTAACTGCTGATTTGAATATGTATGGTCGTAATTATTGGTTTGATGTATGGTTGAGCGAAGACGATTATTGGAATGCAGAATGGAATGGAGACACCGGTTGGGAAATTGACGTCTCAAAAGCTATTTATGAAACGCCATATATCAATGCCTCCTCGTCTTGGGCGGTCGCAGCCGTCAATACAGCCGATTCTCTCGGTCTTTCAACAAGCGAATTGAGCGCAAACTATCAAGCTACGACCACACGCGCAGAGTTCTGCCGCGCCGCCGTCAATTTCCTCCGCAAGTTCGGCTATGACGTTGACGGCGTTACGCCGAAGCTGTTTGCCGATACCACCGACCGCGATATTGGCATTGCGGCGGCGTTAGGTGTTACAAGCGGAACGGACGCGGCTAAAAACCTGTTCAGCCCCGATAACACGCTTACACGCGAACAGGCGGCGGGTATGCTCCGCAATGTGCTGAATGTAATCGGCGCGGATACGAAAACCTCCGGCGTAAAATGGACGGACGCGGACAGTATTTCAAGCTACACAAAAGACGCCGCGGACGTGATGTACACGGCAAAAATTATGGGCGGTACAAGCACGACCGCGCTGGTGTTCAGCCCAAAAACCCCGTACACGCACGAGCAGAGTATTGGGACGCTTGTAAATCTGTGGGAATATCTTAAGTAAGTAAGTAAAATTATAACCATAATAAAGGTAAGGCGCAAGTATACGTCTTACCTTTATTGTTTTGTTTACAGGCGTGTACCCACATTCGGAGGCGCTGATGTAACAATACGAACATATACGGTTATTCAGCCACCCGCGCCTCCTGAACCTGCCGGTGAATATGATTATATGTATAATTTATCTACAGGAAATATGTATTTAGCCACACCCGTTATACCCGCGTTTGGGGTCAAATATGAATTTAAGATAGAATATCAATCAACGGCAATACAATACCAAATTCAAACGCAACAATGACGGCCAACGCAGGCTTTGTCGTCGGTCAAATTCCTACAAATGGCGCGATTGACAGCGCGATAAATCCCGTACCGTCTAAAATATATTATCTGAAAATATGGCAGAATAATGTATTGACTTATAATTTAGTACCATTTTATAATAATGGTACGTGGGTATTCAAAAATTTAGTAAATGGCACAATGCTTAACGTCACAGGCTCTAGTTTTGAGGGCAGAAATGGCGTGTAAAAAACAATTAAGTCAGAACGGAGGGACAAGATATGGCAAACAAGGCTATCAGAGCGGCGATATTGTGCTTTTCAGTTGGAAAGCTAACGGCGTTATTGACCACGTAGGCTTTGTCGAGAGCGTTAGCGCGGACGGCTTGACGCTGAACACTATCGAGGGCAACACGCAGAGTGCCGACACGGGAGACCAAAGCAATGGTGACGGCGTTTATCGCAAGGCTCGCAATAATAACAAGACCGTTGTCGGCGCGTACAGGATACCTAATTTGAACGAGGAGATTAAAACAATGGAGCAGGAAAAAGTTACACTTGAAAAACCCGATAGTTGGGCGCAAGTTGCTTGCGATTGGGCTGTCGCACAGGGGATTTTTAAGGGCGGTGACAACGGCGATTTCCAGTGGCACAAGACGCTTACGAAGCAGGATTTAGCGGTTGTTTTGTATAATTTGAAAGGGTGAGGGAGGCGGTTATTTTGAGCAACGACACGACTGTAGAATACCGTTTAGACCGCGTTGAGGAAGATATCAAGGCGATGAAACAGACGCGCGGCGGCATTTTTGAGCGCATTAACACGCTAGAAAAAGATTACGCTTCGACTTCCGCGACAATCGCGACAATTTTGTCCGATTTGGGCGAGATAAAAGCGGGCTTGAAAACGCTGACGGAAAAGCCCGCCAAACGTTGGGACAACGCCGTTACGCAGTTAATCTCGCTGGTAATCGCGGCAATTGTAGGCGGTTTATTATCAAAATTTATGTGAGGTGAAATTATGAAAAAAGTTATATCGGACGCGCTGGAAAAGTTGTTTTGCGTCAAGTCGCTAGTGACGTTCGCGGTTGTCGGTACGCTTTGCGTGCTTGCTACGAGGCAGAATATTAGTATACCCTCGGAGGCTTTTGTGGGGATTGCTACCAGCGTGGTTACTTACTTTTTTATCAAAAAAAGCGAGGCGTAAAAGGGCATTAAATGCAACAATCAATACGCCTAAACAGACGGCGGCTTGCCGGATAACGACACAGTGCTGAAAATGGTAAGCCTCGGCGGCTTTTCGTCAATTGGCTTTATACGTTACATAGCGGATAGGTCGATTATCCACAGTCTGACCGCAAGCACGCTGCGCGTTGGAGCGAAACATTTACAAGCCCTAGACGTAATGCACACTCAGGGGCGGCTTGAACGCGTCCGATTTATCATAGGCTCGGTACAAATGGTTTCAAAGGCTTAACTCGCCTATAACTATTACGACAAGCTGATTGAAACGTCTAATCGTAACAGCTGAGAGGTTCACGTCAAGTCGAACCATTCAAAGCTACTGCTATTCAACACCGAAGCCGGCAAATTCATCGTAGAAACAAGCTCGAACCTCAACGAAAACCCGACAATGGAACAATTCAGCTTCTGCAAATGCGCGGAGTTGCACGATTTCTACCGCGAGATGTTTGACGAGTTGCTAACCGCTGACAAATAATAACAAAACAGGCACAAAGTTATAAAAACTATGCGCCTGTGTGCGATTTCAGAAGTTTAGCGAAATATGATAACCCCGTAAACGCCCTCAATAAACACGTGCCTTATGCTGTTCGCATTTGGTAATATTTGGCGGAGAGGGCGGGATTCGAACCCGCGTGTGGTTGCCCACAAACTGATTTCGAGTCAGCCCCGTTATGACCGCTTCGATACCTCTCCGTATTTACGGCGTTTTTACGCCGTTGAGTGATGTTTTAGAATTTAATTTCCCTGCCGCGAACGTATTATTTGCAACCCGCTTCAGAACCCGTTTGTGTCCCTCAGTTTAATAAAGCGGACAAATTGCTTGACCTCCGCCCATTGCTTTTCCGCATTTTCGTCGTCGCCGAGAAGCGCAAATTTTATTTCATTTTCAGACAATTCCGGCGTATTTCCGAAGCGATTCCGACCCAACAAATAATCAACCGTTACGTCAAAAATGTTTGCCAATTTAAGCAAACTTTCGCTGTCCGGCTCGAAATCACCGCGCTCCCAATATGACAGGGTGCTGTCGGAAACCCCTAATTTTTCAGCAAGCTGCTTTTGCGTCAACTTACTTTTTTTGCGCTCAAGTCTGATGTTTTCCACAGTCATCACTCCATTACAACTAAATATAGCACAAACCGGCGAAAAAATCAAGCGGTATTGAAAAATAATTTTCACGTTCCAATATAATTCCGAAAAGCTGTTGCACATTCCAACAAACTATGAACCGACAAGTTTATCTTTTGTGATAACTTCCATTTTTTAATTATAAAAAACAACTGCAAATGGAGGGCGCGACTATATCATTGTGGTTTCGTGAACGAAATATTGCACCCGAACCGCCGTTCCGCTTATCAACCGTGGGTTGATACCGCGCTCTATTAGCAATCGGTTGACAAATCTCGCGTTTAATGTTAAGATTGTGGCATCAATTAACACTGGAGGGTACCACTATGGAACTATCAATCGGCGAAAACATCAAACGTTTGCGCGCGGAACAGTCGGCTACGCAGGAAAAACTTGCGGATTTTCTTGGTGTCACGACCCGCGCCGTGTCAAAGTGGGAAACGGGCAAAGCGTACCCGGATATTACGCTTCTGCACGGGATTTCAGGCTTCTTCGGGGTAACTCTCGACGAACTTATGGAGGAAAGTTCTGAAGCTAAAAACAAAACGCGCATTACTGAACTCAATATGAAAATCCTCGATAACCGCGCCACCGGCAAGCACGAGGAGAACATTAAGCTCCTGCGTAAAGCTGTCAAGCAGTATCCTAATGAGTTTGCGCTGCAGCTTACTCTGGCCGATTCGCTGGTTATAATCAGTTCGCTTCGCGATGTTGTGGCTAGCGGTAAATTGCTGCCCTCCGACGAAATACGCGAGGCTGCGGCGATTTGCGAGCGGGTACTCAAGCTTTGTACCGATGATACTTTACGTCACGCAGCGGCAAAACTTGCGTACCTGTCGTACGAAGCACTTGAAGACATTGACAACGTACGCGCTATGTTCGCGAGGATTCCGATACTCGACCATTCGAACATACTTATGCTTCCGTCGTATCTGTCAAAAGATGAGCGCAAAGCCGTAATACAGGAGAATATAAAAAAACTCGGGGACGCGTTCGCAAATACCTGTATGCAACTTGCGGACGTTGCGGCGACCGATTACGGCTTCGGCTATAGTTATGAGCAAAAGATAGCGATATTGCAAAAGGTTATCGACTTCTACGCGCTGCTATACGAAAACGGAGATTACGGAGTTTCGTACTCCACTTTGTACACCGCTTACGGCACAATGGCACGTCTGGCAGGAAACGCCGGAGACGCCGAGCACGCGCTCAGTTACCTCGAACTCGCGGTAAAATGCACAGTAGCTTACGAAGATCGGCCGCTTCAGCCGGATTTGTCGAATATGAGCGGAATGTTATATACTGCGTACACCTCAATACTTGTAGATACACGCCGCGACTTCGGGATTGCGCAGATACATATGACAGAGAATAATCTTTGCTGGAATCTGCTGAATGTGTCGCTCCCTCACGAAGAATTTGCAAAACTTAGAGCGTTAATCGGGGACACTGAACGCTACAAAGCGTTAATCGCGGAGCTCACCGCGCGCACCGCGCAGCCCGAGCGCGAATCGCAAAATCCGCTTGATTTCAAGCATAATCTCGCGAAAGCGGAAGGCGGCGATGAGAATTATATGTATCTGCTTGCGTCGCTGTACTTGCAGGGTGTCGGCGTTAAGAAAAATATGGCCGAAGCCGTGAATTGGCTCAAACGCGCCGCGGACAAAAATCACACCGCCGCGCTGAATGATTTGGGTGAGCTGTATGCCGCCGGAAAAGGTGTAGAACAGGACTATTCGGAAGCTTTGAGATTATGGAAAAAAGCAAACGAAGTGCCTACGCCATTCGGCATTGGTAACCCCTATGCGCGAAGTAACATCGGTTTCTTATACGCCGGCGGCTTAGGAGTGCCGCAGGATTACGCGGAGGCGCGGCGTTGGTACGAATTATCAGACGAGTATAATTTCCCGTTTGCTCAATACGCCCTGGGCGAACTTTACGAAAAGGGTTTAGGCGTTGAAACCGACCTAAATCGCGCGCTAAAATACTACGAAAAAGCCGCCGCTCCGAATGAATATCACCGTGTCCCGAAAACGGCGGCGGAAATTGCTGATTACGATACGAATACAATAACGCGAAAGACTATCAATGCGGCGATTGCGAGGGTTCAAAAAGCTCTGCAATAAAATTGTCAAGCCGCGAGCTTCTAAATTGTTCTTTAACGAGAAATTCAGCTATCGCGCCATTTACAATTTGGGCGTAGCCAATCTCCGCAAGCCCCCGGCGAATTATGTAATGCTCGGTGCCGTCAGTAAGTAGCTCCGTTAGTTTCGCGGAGTAGACGTCAGCGATGTTCTCCCCAATCTGTGGCTGTACTGTCCCGCGTAGCGCGTCAATGTTCATCGCTTGCCACCATTCCTGTAACGGCGCGAGATTGTAATTGTGCGGCACATCATAGCGAAAGTGAAAATCCTCATCGCGCGGTGAATTGTCATTCGGAATTTCCGCAAAGCCAAGCGAACGATGTAACGCTTCGGACGCGGGATTCGTCATTGAACAAGTGCTTAAAACATACTCCGCGCCAATGTCTGTAAGCCGCTCGAAGCCGGCTTTCACAAGTTTCGACGCGATACCGTTGCGACGGCAATCCCAGCGAATGTCGAGGTCAGATATCCACCACCAACTATCGTCGTCCGAATCTGAATACAGATAGAACACTACCGCGCCAACCGCGTCGCCCTGCGGGTTTTCAGCGTATACGGTGAACGCTTGCTTGTAGCTTGCCATTTTGCCGTATTTCATTGCTGTAAAATCGTCGTAATTCTCAAAACGTCCGTTCATTGCGGCGAGTTTGCGTCCGATTTCCGCATTGCCGTACTCGAACATTTTAATTGTAAGCGGTTCCGTGTCCGGCGGCGGCAGTTTAACTGCCTTTTCCCAAACGATTTGACCCGCGTTGCCGATTTCGTCAGTCGGCGCGAAACCGAAGCTTCGCCAGACCATTTCGCCGATTTCACTATTGGTAGTGAGATACATTCGCGACGCGCCGTCACGCGCAAACAGCCGCTCCAAATGTTGAAACATCGCGCGTCCGAAGCCGCGCCGCCTAAACTCCGGCTTGACGTAAAATTCCATTATATAGCCGAAGCCGACCTTCTTGTGGCCTTTGTGTTCCGGCTTGTCAATTTTGCCGATGACGAAGCCAATCGGCTGAAAATTTTCCTGCGGTGCGTAGACAATCGCGCAGTGACGGTCGCGGTCGCCCTGCATAGCGATTACGCTTTGCGCCAGTTGCGGGGTTTGCGGCGCAAACTCCGGCATAATTTCCTCGTGATACGCTGTGAGCAGTTGCTCGAAAAGCTCGCGGTGATAGTCGTTGCCTTGCAACAACTGCATAAATTTTAGTTCCATAGTGGTCCCTTTCATAAATAAAATCGGCAGTCCTGACAAAACAGGACTGCCGTTATTTACGAAAGTTGTGAAACCTAGCGCAAAACCGCAGACACTATTGTCAGATTGTTGAATTGTTTCATAATGTCCACGTCCTTTCCTGCGCGAGATTTGAGCCTAGCTGTCTAATCAGACTGCCGCAATCAGCGGCTATTCCCAACGCGATATAAATATTTTACCACAGTCTAAGGTGAATGTCAAGAGGGTATTTGAGAGCAGCATTTTTTGTAACACTCACAAAAAATGTAAGCAAGTTACTGCAAAATCATCAAAGGTTGGTGTATATGAATGATAACGAGAGAAGTAAAAACGCAGTATCGGTTACAGGAATAGACAAAGAATTTCGCGGCACTAACGCGGAGCGGGCAATCGACTCGTTCGTGATGTGCGGAGAACAGCGTAAGTATGCAGAGTGATTACTACTGGCTGCGGCAAGGTACGGCACAAGTGTTGACAGTAATAAGCAACGAGCCGGCACTAAAACCAAAGAGCGAAAAGCCGGTGCAACCGACATCTGAACTAGTAACTGTGCCAAAGGGATGGGCCGTTTCAGTGACTTAATGCTCAAA
Organism: Oscillospiraceae bacterium; assembly: GCA_031261635.1. Lineage (GTDB taxonomy): Bacteria > Bacillota > Clostridia > Oscillospirales > Oscillospiraceae > JAISJH01. The sequence continues at coordinate 3,956 of JAISJH010000125.1, read as the reverse complement.
ACAATTCGGATAATTTCACGAATTTTCACCTTTTAGAAAGCCCAAAAGTGTCAATTTATCGGTTCGCTTTAGCGTTTTAAATTGTTACGAACAAGGCTTTCCGTGATATGTACCGCCGCAAATACGCTACCGAGCGAACGCTCGCGCTCAAGCTCCGAACTTGCAATTACACAGGGCAGCGGCGGCGCGAGAGTTTCGCAAAAAAGCAACACTACCCTCGGTTTCATAGTAGGGCGGGTCGGCGTAGAATAGCAGCTCAGCGTCAAGTAGCTGTTGGATTTTGCGAAACTGATATGCAGTTTTGAGTGACAATTCAGTTTCGCCGAGTTTCCGTAACACGGGTGCAGTAGATACAATTTGCTATAATTTGAGTTGCATAATATTGTCCCCCTACGTGATTTAGTTGAGATAAGTACCTAAATTGTTTAATCCCACCGCCGTAAACGAATATACGCTGTATCCTTTGTAGGACAAAAACTGCTGTATTCGCGCAGTAAACGCGTTCCACTCTGCGGCGGTGATGTTTAGATTTTGCCCCGATGTGTGCTATGACCAGCACACCCAGCTTGTGGGTCGCGCAATTTCGTTAGCGGGAAGCGTGATAGTCAAAGTAGCGGTTGATGTAGTTGCGGAGAATGTAAAAGTCAGAATATATTGTGTTTCCGGTGAATTGTTTAGATAACCTCCATATAATTGCCTGTTTACAGTATCCGCCGTCAATGGCACTCCGCTGTATAAACTAACACCCGTGCCACCGCAGCTAAACCGAATCCCGCAACCAACCGAAGCGGGCAATGGAATTGTGCCGCTTGCTGTAATTGTTAGACGAAATTGATTAGTCATTGATGTAGATTGAACTAAAATGCTGTAAATCCCTAAACTGTACGTATTTGAATTAGCCATAATTTACCCCCATTTGCCTGTGCTAATAGCCGCGATATCGTGGCATTAGCAAACGAAACACTGCTGTTAAAATACATACTATTTTGAACATACGCGGAGCTATTTGTTTGAAATGAATATTCCAAAGTAATATAAACCGCGCCGTAAAAATTGATATTAAAACCCGTCAATCGTATTTCATAACCGTTAAGCTCTACGCCGTTGAGATAAGAAGCGCGGCATTAATTGCTCAAGTCGTAATATTCGCACCATTTATTGTAGTCGAACCCGAAGCAGACAAATCCGCAAATTTCACAAAACTAGTAAATGTGATTGACGTTCTAGATAGTGTGGTTGATCCACTTTTAATGCTTAAGGTTGAGGACGATGCTCCGTTGCTGACCGATAGTGTAATCGCATTAATTGCCTGTGAAATGCTAGATTGTGCGGAAGTTAGGATTGTTGCGGCACCATTACTTCGTTCAGTTTTTGTGGCGTAGGTATTAGAAACCGTTGATAGAATATTTGTAGAACTCTGCAAAATAGCAGAAATAGCGGCTGTTAAAGTAGCGGTATCACCTGCCGAAATAGCGGCGTTTTCAGCGGCAAGTCCTGTTTGTGTGACGTATGTTGTAGATATTGTAGACAGAATTTCTGTAGCTATCTGCGAGATAGCGGAACTTGCTGCTGTTAAAGTTTCGCTATCCCCGCTTGTGATTGCTACGTTTACAGCGGCGAGTGCTGTCTGCGCTGCGTATGTTGCGGAAACTGCAGATAATATTTCCATTGCTTTTTGTTAAATTGCAGAGTTAGCCAAAGTCAATGTCGACGCGTCGCCATTTGCGCGTTCCGACTTTGTAGCGTAATCCGCAGAAACTGCAGATAAAATGCTACTCTCTGTTTGCGTAATTTGACTGGATAGTGCTGTATATTGCCCGTCAGCGGTAGTTTTGTTGCTTGTGACAGTAAGGCTAATTTGCGTTAATGTTTGATGGATTTCCGACAAACCTTCGTCATCCGTCTAAATCTTAGACAACATTTCACTGTCAGCGGCTTGGAATTCCTGATATATTTTACGAATATTAGCGTCATTTTTCTTTGCGCTTGTTTCAAGTAAATTGGGAACGTACCCGGCGACCTCAATTTGAATATTGTGCATATCGTATGGAGTATACGATAACCCAACAATCCGAGCGTCAACATTTATCGACAGCGGATTAAAAGTGATATTTATTTTATACTCGGCATATTCAATTTCGTCGCCAACGTCAACAATGTAGTTCATTAGCGTGTTTCGGAGGTTAAGTATTCCCTCCGTGTAGGCAATGTCAATATTTGCAGGTATTTCAACAATTCCCGCGCTGAACGGTGTGTCTAGAAATAATTTCGCTAATCCGTCATACACGGAGCCATTGTGTAAAAAACGTGACAAGCTTATAATTTTCGTCATTTAGACAGTAGTTAACGTGTTCGCACTCCTCAGAGCAAACCATTATTCCGTCTTGAATTGAGCAATTTACTCGAACCACTGTGAAATATTGTACCGCATTGCGAAACAACATTCTCGGCGGTATTTTATGCACCGAGCCGTCTTTTTCCACGAACATTATAATTGGTTTTGTGTAGGTTGTACCGCCGATTTCAATAAGAATCAGCGGGATATTTTTATGCCATAGCCCACTAAGCTTGACCGTCATATTCGGCACAATTACTGCGTTTTTGTCGGCAAGCACGGAAAAGCTGAAAGTGAATTCACCATTTAGCCGTTCCGTAAGTTGTGCGGATAATACGTTGTCAAAACTATCAATTGTTGCCGTGCCATTTTTCACTTCGACAAGCATAGAATTCACAACCTTTCATTTATAATTTTGCCTATTGACAATCCATTTCATTTCTGATATACTGGTACACAATTATGGGCTAGTAATAAATTGCGGTTTGATTTTTCCGTTAGCGTCAAATAAGTTATCAAAACCGCTTTGGTTGGCGCGACAGTCTCTATCATTTCCTTCAAGTTAGTCCCATTGTAAATAAAATCATAACAACTTTTAGCACTAAAGGTCGGCGTAAGGTTAGTAGCACTCTTGTACATCAAAGGCTTCGCGGCGGTTTAATGTAGTCGCGGCAGTGACCGTGTTCGCAGTGCTGAAATACACGCTAATTTTGGCGTAATTTATAAGTCCAAACCCCTCCAGTGTTACAACTTTAGCCGACGTACCCGCTGCAGTGGCGCAAGTTCCGAAGTTAATTAAATTCGTCGTTTTAATATCCACCCAGTTTCCATTTATAAATCTGAAAGTCGGCTGATTATCCGAATGATAATAATATCCAACAACCGTGAAATATCCAACCTGCCCGTAGACTTTTGACGTATCGCGCATTGTAAGCGTGAAATTCAGCGAGTAAAATATTGCGCGGCCGCACTCAAATTTCCCTCAATATACAACGCATTTTTCAACAAATCCGTTGCAATTGAGTTTCCGACTTTATCGCCCGATTTGTCATAATATTCGCCAACTGAATGTTTCCAGTTAGACGCTCCGACCGCCAACCGTGCAAACATCGCTCCAGTGTACGGCGAACCCGCCACCCATGCAGTTGTTGACGCTGACGCAAAGAAAATCGGCTGAGAAAGTGATAACAGAATTGTCGTAAATGTCCGAACGCCCTCGTTTGTTGTTTGTTTAAGTATTGTTGACACAACTTTTTCTATAGTACACGCCTGTGTAACTCCGACAAAGGAGTACCGAGCCTCTGTGTCATTATTTACTGTCGGTAAATTAACCATATAATTACTTGCGTGAGAGCCGTACACATTGTAAATGCTTGTAGTGTCGGTATCGGAATCAATTAGATAGTGTTGACATAAGATTTGAATTATGGTGTAATAATCCAGATAAGTAATATTTTGCACTGTCAACAGGTTAAGCGACCCTATAAATTAGATTTACGATAATGGTGAAATTTAGCAGTACGGGAAGAATCTTTTCTTGTGACAGCGCGATTAAGTCTGATTGGAAGAACGGCGGCAGCAATAAATAAATTCATTTCCGCGAGCAAACGCGCGCGCTTTT
>JAISJH010000123.1 GCA_031261635.1 Oscillospiraceae bacterium | reverse complement strand
ATTTTTCTGATGCCAACCCCGTTGATGCTCATAAACACAGCGGTGGCCTTGGTCTTTGCGCTGAACTTCTCGGGGGTTCCTGAGAAAGTCCGGCCGCAGGCCTTGCATTTGTAGCGCTGGTAGCCTTTACTGACACCATTTTTCCTGGTTCTTTCGCTGCCACAATGCTTGCATACCATTGCAAATCCCTCCTGACTAATCTTTTCCCTTAGTATACCACAATTTTTTTGTTATTGCAATAACCGATTACCAATGCCCTCTTTAGAGGGGGGAAGCGCCCGCAGGCGCGGGGGGTGCCTCCCGCAGGACGCACCCCCCCGTTCTAACCAACGTCTCTGATATTTGATATTTGCTAACTGTTAACTGCTATCTGCTAACTGTTAACTGACCTAAACGTCCTCGCGCCAGTCCCAGTCGCGCTCGTTGTATAGCACGCGGGCGTTCATTTCGTCTGATTTCCAGAGTTCGGCTTCTTTGAATAGCTGGCGCATTTCGTAGTAGAACTCGGAGCTTGTTTTGCATTTTTTGAGCAGCTCGTCAGTGGCCTTGATGTATTCGATTGTGAAGTCGAAGCCGCTGTTGTCGAAGGGCAGCCCGTGTTTCGCGTGACCGGGGATAACTACGTCGAAGTTCAGCGCCTTAAACTTTTCGCAATCGGCAATCCACTGCTTGCGCTCGTCCTCGGTGACTTCGCAGGTGAAGGGGTGCGCCTGGTTGAACAGCATATCGCTGCCGTAGAACGTGTTCAGGCTCGGGATAGTCACGACTGTGTTCCAGCGCAGGTCGCCCATAATGTAGTCGTGGATTTGCACCTTCTCGCCCTCGACAAAGAAATAGTCCTCCTCGAGCGGAACGGCCGGGCTGTCGAACTGCGGAACGTTCAGCGAGCCGATTTGTTCGACCCACTCGTCCTTTTTCGCCGTGAACTGCCCTTGCAGAACCTTACAGACATAGGGACGCGCAAAGACTTTGGCGTTCGGAAAGTGCTTCAACAGCGCCTCCGTGCCGAAGTAGTGGTCGGGGTGAGCGTGCGTAACGTAAATCTGCGTAAGCTCAAGGTTGCGGTCGAGAATTTCCGCGAGAACGCGGTAGCCGTAGCTCATAGTCCACTGAGCGTCAACCACGGCGCAGGTTTTTTCCCCCGCGATAATGACGGAAGCGACCTTGAAACCGTTCTCGTCGGAATAACAGACGATAGTCTGGAGCTTGCTCCCCGGGCGGCGGGGGTTAACGCGCACTTCAAATGCCATTGTTGTAAATCCTCCTGTGTGTTATAGTTTAGTTGATTATACCACAAAGCAGGCGGCCTTGTCAACAGCGTAAAGTTTGTGCGCTAGAAAAGGTTCGTAGGGGCGGGTTTCAAACCCGCCCTCCTACGTCTCCCCGTCCAAACTCCCATCTCTGATATTTGATATTTGATAACTGTTATTTGTCACAATCTCCGCTTGACAAACGCGCCGTATTGTGTTAAACTGGGTTAGGACATATAACAATGACCGCGCGGAGCGAAAAAACTCGTTTTGCCTCTTAAGTTTTACCGCTAAGTGACCGATATATATTATATAGGTCTGTAAAAGGCTTTGTTATCGCGTGAACATACAAACAAACACAAGGAGGGTGTGAGTTTATGAAAAAGTTGCTATCCGGGTTTATGGTTTTGGCGCTTCTGACCGCCGCGTTTGGCTTTGCCCCCGCTCGTGCGGAGGAGGAAACCGCGCCGCCCGACGCGCCGCAGGACGATATTATCAGCGTTATCGTTCCTACAACGCTTGATTTTACGATTGACCCGCTGGAGCTCGCGGGACGCGGGCAGATTTATTCCGAACCGTTTTTTATCGAGAACAGGGGCAACAGTAACGTGGTGCTTACGCTGTCCGACATAAACGTGGCTTTTGCTAAGGACGACGAATTTGAGGCCGTTTTGGAACCCTTCGGCGACGAGTTTCAGTCGGAGCGCAAAGCCTTATACCTCGCTTTAGACTTTGGGCGTGAGGGTTTTCCCCCGGTTGTTCTGACGGACTTAGAACACCCGGCGAGCGTGCTGATACCGCTTTTCAGCGAGGAGTCCGCATTGTCTGCCGACGGCGAGTATTCGTCGGTGGAACTGTCTTTTTCCGGCAATGTTAACTATCCTCCGGAGCTTGACTGGCTGCCGGGCGATGTGCATATCGCGATGACATACACGCTGCGGCTTGCTCCGCCGCCGGTCAGTATGGACGTGACGCTTGAAAACGGCGACGCCCCGGCGTCCGGCGACGAATTAGATGAGCCGAGTGAACAAAACGACGGGCAGTCTGAAACGGAACCGAGCGCGGAGCCTGGCGCAAGCGCGGAACCCAGTGCGTCCCCGAGTGCGGAGCCGACTTCGGAGCCCGGCGCGGAGCCAAGTTCTGAACCGAGTGCCGCGCCAAGTGCGGAGCCTAGCACGGAACCGAGCGCGGAACCGTCAAGCGAACCGTCCGAGCAGACCGAGCCGCCAACGGAGCCGGAGGCAAATCCGGAACCGCCGGTTGAGCCAAGCCCCGCGCCCGTTGTACCCGCTCCGGTTGAGCCTGCTCCCGCTCCGGTTGAGCCTGCGCCCGCTCCCGAAGTTGAGGCGACACCCGCCGCCGAGCCTCCCGCTCCTCCCGCCGAAGTAACGCCGCCGCCGGCTCCCCCCGCTCCTCCCGAGCCACCCGCGGAACAGCCGTTCTACGAGCCGCCCCCGCAACAGGATATCCCGGTCGCGCCGGATACTCCCGAAGGATAAGCAGTTTTTTGAATAGATAAGGGGCGGGTGTGGAAACACCCGCCCTTACGTTCCTACGTCCAAGCCCACGTAATTATTCATTATTCATTGTCAATTATCAATTGTCACCACCCCCGTCTCTGATATTTGATATTTGCTAACTGTTATTTGTGACAACTGTTATTTGTAACACTCTTGACAAGGGCGCGGATTTGCGTTATAATAGAGGTAACTTGAAACACAGAAAGTGAGGACTTACTTTATGGCTATCCCAAAATTTGACCCGAAGGAACTCGAAAAAGTTGAGTTTGAAATGTTCGGAATGAAACTGTCTAACTTCTCCTACCCGCTGCCGCAGGCGGAACACGAGAAGCTCGTATTTGAGCGCAAGCCCTGGTGGCAGGCGACGCAGGCGACTGACGCGACGATGTTCACGCCGTCGGTAATCCCCGATAACGTTGCGCGCGCGCTCGTTATGGAGGGCGGCGCGCCGAGGGCTTTTGCAGACCACGAGGTCAACCCCGATATGTTCGGCGTTGAGTGGGAGTATATCGCGACTGTCGGCGGCTCAATGGTTCGCCCCGGCAAAGCGTTCCTTGAGGACATTGAGGACTGGTACGACAAGGTAAAATTCCCCGATATTGAGTCCTGGGACTGGGCGGGGAGCGCGGCTAAGAACAACGGCGCGTACCTGAACGAGAATACTTTCGCGCAGATTTGGTTCCAGACCGGCTTCTTTGAGCGTCTGATTGCGCTGCTGGAGTTTGAGAACGCCGCCGTGGCGGTGCTTGACGAGGATTCACAGGTTCACGTGCACAAGTTTTTTGACAAGCTTACCGAGCTTTATATCAGCATTTTCCAAAAGGTGCTTGACACCTACAAGGCTCCCGACGGCACGCCCTATCTGAAGGCCGTGTTTTTCCACGACGACTGGGGCAGTCAGAAATCGCCGTTCTTTTCGCCGGACGTTTGCGAGGAGATGATTGTGCCGTATATGAAGCGTTTGACGGACTTCCTGCACGCTAATAATGTGTTCTGTGAGCTTCACTCCTGCGGGAATAACTATCTGCAAATCCCGAATATGATAAAAGCCGGCTGGGACGCCTGGGCTCCGCAGCTTATGAACGACAGCTACAAGATTTACGATGACTACGGCGACAAGCTCCTAATCGCGACCTTCCCGCAGGACGTTCCGAGCGCTGAGGAACTCGCGACAAAGCCGGAGGAGGAAATCCGCAAGGCCGCCCGCGACTACGCCGACAGAACCTGCAAGGCCGGGAAATCGAGTTTCTACAACTACTACGCCGCGAGCTACAACAACATTCCGGCGTTCAAAGAGGAACTGTACAAGCAGTCGCGCATTAACTACTCGAAGTAAAAGGCGAGCGCCTCGTGCGTTGCGGCTCGTAGGGGCGGGTTTGAAACCCGCCCCCCGCGCACGGCGCGGGACACCCCCCGCCGCCTGCGGGCGGCTTCCCCCCTCTAACGAGGGGGGCTTTGGAGGGTTTGGACGAGGGTTGCGGGGGCAGGGCTATGCCCTGCCAGTGGTGCGCCCACGGCGCACCGTCTTTGCGAAGCCGCCGCCGCACTTGCGATACGTAGTTTATGATATGCGGCGAAGCAATCCAGGGTTGACGTAGTATCCTGCGATACGTAAGACGTATGTTACGCTCCCGGCACTGGATTGCTTCGCACCTGTAACGTCCTACGTATCGCATACTTACCGGTGCTTCGCAAAGACGGCGCACGGCGCCGGGACGTGGGTTTGGACGAGGGTACTGGGCTTGGATTGCTTCGCGCGGCTCGCAATGACGGTGCGCCGCGCACGGCGCACCTCGCGCCGTGCGCGGCACGGTACGGGGGAGGGCGGGTTTGAAACCCGCCCCTACGTAACACGCGCAACCAAATGTCCCCCCGCAACCCCCGTCCAATCCTACGTCTCTGATATTTGATATTTGATAACTGTTATTTGCAAAAAAGAGGTGGTTATATATGTATACATTCAAGCCGGTTAGTGAGCGTATGTCGCTTATGCACGACCTTATACGGGACCGCGTTATACAGAGCGATTCCGAATCCGCTATGATAACTACGCGTTGTTTTCAGAGGAATGAAAACCTTGTGCCTATGCTTCGCCGCGCGGAGGTTTTGAAGGCCATTTGCGGGGAGATGACCGTTCGGGTGGAAGATTTTGAGATGATTGTCGGGAACTCCGGCAAGAACTTTTGCGGAACGGGCTATTTCCCCGACTGGGGCGGTATTGACGCTGTACCGCTCGCAATTGAGCAGGGGGGCTGGACGCTTCTCGGCGACGGGCTGTATCATAACCCCGACAGCGAGGAACTGCGCCTCTCCGTCGCGCCGGAGGACGTTGAAAATTTCCGCGCAATCGCCCCCTACTGGCGCGGGAAGTCGTATAACGATATAGCGGCGGCGTGGCAACCGCAGGGCTATGACGAGCTTTGCCGAATGAACGTTTCCGCGACAAAGGTTGGAGCGCCGCTTTTGATGATGCCCTCCGGTCACTTAACGCCGGGTTTTAAGAAGATTACAGACGTTGGCTACGGGGCAATCCGCAAACAGGCGCGGGACTGGCTCGACAGCCACGTAAACGACCTTATGGGCGGCGACGCGGAAAAATGTATGTTCTACACGGCGGTAGTAAGCTCCTGCGACGCTGCTTCAACGCTGCTGAAACGCTACGGAGCGGCCTGCGCTGAAAAAGCGGCCGCGACTGCCGAACCTAAGCGCAAGGCAGAGCTGGAGTCGATGTCGGAGAGCCTTGCGTGGATTGCTGAAAACCCCTGCCGCACGTTCCGCGAGGCCTGTCAGGCGGCTATAACCTATCAGTATATCCTGCGGCTTAGTTTTATCGGCGATGTAGGCTCATTCGGACGCTTCGACCAGTACACGTATCCGTATTTGAAAAAGGATTTGGACGCGGGACGGCTAACGCTTGACGAAGCGCAGGAAATTGTTGACTGCTTCTTTATGAAAATAAACTCGATGTACGGCGGCGGAGTAGGCGGCGGAGATTTAATCAAGATTATAGGTATCGGCAACACCTACCTGCACACGACTATCGGCGGCGTTGACCCTCTTACGGGGGAGGACGCTTCAAACCCCGTAACGTTTATGGTGCTTGAAAGTTTATCGCGATTGAGTTTGCACGACCCGACTATTTCGCTTCGGGTCAATAAGGACACGCCGGCTGATTTATGGGCGCTCGCGCTTGAAACGTCTACGAAGGTCGGAGGTTTGCCGCTATTCCAGAACGACGATATCATTATCCCCGGGATTATTAAAGAACTCGGCTTCACGACGGAGGACGCGCGGGACTACGCGATAATCGGTTGCCAGGAAATAACAGGCTCCGGCAACGACTACTCCGCCGCGAACAATGTCGCGCCGCCCCACGGCTCGATACACTACAGCGCGGTTCTGGCTACGGCCTTAAATAACGGTAAAAACCCTTTCAACGGCGAACAAAGCTCTATAGAGACCGGCTACCTCTACGAAATGGCTACGTTTGAGGAAGTGCGCGAAGCGTGGCTGAAGCTCGCTAAATACTACCTCAAAGCGCAGGTTTCGCTGAATAACTATTTAGAATATCTCGTGCAGTATCATACCCCGCACCCTATGCTGTCGCTCTCAATAGACGGCTGTATGGAAAGCGGCAAAGACTGTACGCAAGGCGGCGCGAAATACAACAGCTACGGCGGCACCGCCACGGGGCTTGCGACTGTAGCGGATTCGCTTACGGCTATAAAATATATGGTGTTTGATAAAAAGCTCTGCACGGCGCGTGAACTCTACGACGCGGTTATGGCTAACTGGCAGGGTTACGAACTGTTACAGACGCGCATAATCAGCGAGGTTCCGCACTTCGGCAACGCCGACCCCTACGCTGACGAACAGATGAGCTGGGTTATAAACGCCTACTACACGGCCTGCGGCGAGTGCTATTCCTCGCGAACGCGGATTTTCAAGGCGGGACTGTACGGAGCCGCCGACCACGTTGGCCAGGGCTACACAACCTGGGCGACGCCTGACGGACGGAGGGCCGGAACGCCGATAGCGGACGCGGCCTCCCCGGTTCAGGGGCGCGACAGTCACGGCCCGACGGCCATCTTCGCCTCCTCGCTCTGCTACGACCATCAAAAGTTTATGGACGGAGTATGCCTCAACATACGCCTCCACCCGACAACCCTAAGCGCGGACGACGGCATAGAAAAACTCCGCGATATGGTAAAAGCCTATATGTCAAGCGGAGGCGCGGAAGCGCAGTTCAACGTAGTATCCAGCGAAAAACTACGCGACGCGCAAATAAGCCCCGATAAGTACAAAAACCTTGTAGTGCGTATAGCGGGCTACTCAGCGTATTTCGTGGAACTCTCCCCCGATTGCCAGAACGACCTGATATCGCGTAATGAGAACGTTATATAGCGGCTTGGAAAAAAAACGTAGGGGCGGGTTTCAAACCCGCCCTTCCTGCGTCATTGCCCTGCACCGGGGCGTATACGAATACCGTTGCGGCGTGTTCACGGCAATCAATTTTGTAACTATTAGCGTCCGCTGCGGCGGGGAAACCACCCCGCCCCTGCGGGGCACCCCTCCACAGAGGGGATGGGGACGAGGGCTTGGACGAGGGTTGCGGGGACGCAAATCCCCGCAGAACGTAACCTACGTCCAAACCTCCGTCCCCATCCCCTCTGTGGAGGCATTGGTAACCGGTTATTGCAATAACAAAAAAATTGTGGTATACTAAGGGAAAAGATTAGTCAGGAGGGATTTGCAATGGTATGCAAGCATTGTGGCAGCGAAAGAACCAGGAA
>JAISJH010000122.1 GCA_031261635.1 Oscillospiraceae bacterium | reverse complement strand
GCACCCCTCCACAGAGGGGCTGAGGACGAGGGGTGTGGACGAAGGTTACGGAGACGCACCTCCCCCGCAGGGCGTATCTCACGTCCATTCCCCATCCCCTCTGTGGAGGGGTGGCTCCGCAGAGCCGGGGTGGTTTCCCCGCCGTGCGGACGTACCCTCGTCCAAACCACCGTCTCTGATATTTGATAACTGTTATCTGAAATAAATCACTGTTGACAAGAATAGTTTAGAGTGATATAATATATAATACTCTATTTTCGCGATTTATGCAAGCCCCTTTCGACAGTTTTTGCGCGGAAATTATTTCTTTTTCAATAAGGAGAATAAAGATGTCTGTTCATAAATATAATGTTGCCGTGATAGGTGCTACGGGAATGGTCGGGCAACGCTTTGTCACGCTGCTTGACGCTCACCCCTGGTTTAATCTGACGGTAGTGGCGGCAAGCCCGCGGAGCGCGGGCAAGAGCTACGCCGAGGCGGTTAGCGGCAAATGGCTTATGAGTTCGCCGCTTCCCGAAGCCGCCGCGAAGCTGACTGTTTTAGACGCTACGGCCGATTTGGAAAAAATCGCGGCTTCCGTTGACTTCGCCTTTTGCGCCGTCGATATGCCGGACGCTGAAAACAAAGCGCTTGAGGAAGCCTACGCCAAGGCCGAGTGTCCGATAGTCAGCAATAATAAGTCCCACCGCTGGACTCCGGACGTTCCTATGGTCGTTCCCGAGCTTAACCCCGAACACGTCGATATAATCGCGGCACAGCGAAAACGTCTGGGGACGAGGCGCGGGTTTATATCGGTCAAGTCGAACTGCTCTATCCAGAACTACGTACCCGCCCTGTCCCCGGTGCGCGAACTTTTCCCGATTTCAGATATTCTTGTCTGCACCTATCAGGCGATTTCCGGCGCAAGCAAGAACTTCGAGACCTGGCCGGAGATGATTGACAACGTTATCCCCTACATAGGCGGCGAGGAGGAAAAATCCGAGCGCGAGCCGCTGAAACTGTGGGGTAAAATCAGCGGCGGCGAGATTGTTCCCGCTACCGCGCCGAATATTACCGCGCAGTGCATACGCGTTCCCGTGACTAACGGCCATATGGCGGCGGCGTTCGTGCGTTTCGCGGGTGCGAAGCCGACGAAGGAGCAGATTATCGGCATTTGGGACAATTTCAAGAGCCCGGTGGCACAGTATGCCCTGCCGAGTGCGCCAAAAAAATTCCTGAACTATTTTACGGAGGATAACCGCCCACAAATAAAACTCGACCGCGAACTCGAAAACGGTATGGCGGTGTCAATCGGCCGCCTGCGCCCCGACTCGCAGTACGACTATAAATTCGTGTGCCTGTCGCACAATACGCTACTGGGAGCCGCCGGAGGCGGCGTGCTGCTGGCGGAATTGCTCGCGGCTAAGGGCTATTTTGACTAATGAGATTGAAAGGAGTAATTATACGTGAACATCAGGTTTTTGAACGAAGCTGAAAAGCAATTTCATAACTTAGACGCGAATACGGCGGGACGTATTATGAAAGGTATCTTAGGAATACCCGGCAAAGGCGATATAAAACCGTTAAAAGGCGAGTTTTCCGGTAAGTATCGTTTGCGTATCGGCGATTGGCGAATATTCTTTTTAATCTCCGATGATACTATATTTATTGATAGAATAGAAGCGCGAGGAGGTGCTTATAAATGACAGCTACTGTAAATATCGCTGAAACTATGAACAAACTTGACGAGTTTCGTCAATCGGTCATTATTCAGCTAATGGCTGATATGCTCAAAGCACAGCAGGAAGAAGAAAATTTTGACTATCTTTCTTCGGAAACGATAGCTGAATTGAGAAAAGCCGATGAAGAACGTGAGCGCGGGGAATACATTGAGTTCAAATCCCCGGAGGAAATGCTCACGCATTTCAATTTACCTCTCAGCTTGATTGAGAATTAAACCCCAAATAAGGAGAATATGCGCTATGTCTAATCCGGTTTTTACAGGTTCGGCGGTTGCTATTGTTACGCCGTTCAACAATGACGGTCAGGTCAATTTTGGCAAATTCGGCGAGCTTATCGACGAACAAATCAGGGGCGGCACCTCCGCCATAGTCGTTTGCGGCACTACGGGCGAGAGCGCTACGCAGACGCTTGAGGAACACTCGCAGACCGTCGATTTCGCGATAAAACACGTCAAGCACCGCGTTCCGGTTATCGCCGGCGCGGGGTCGAATGATACCGCCGCCGCGCTGTTCCTCTGCGAACACGCGCAGAACAGCGGCGCGGACGCGCTTCTGCTCGTTACGCCCTATTACAACAAAACTTCGCAGCGGGGGCTGATTAAGCACTATACATATCTCGCGGACGAGATTGATATTCCGATTATACTCTACAACGTCCCCGGGCGAACCGGCGTCGACATTTCGCCGGAAACCTACGCCGTTCTGGCTAAACACAAAATGATTGCCGGGACGAAAGAAGCCTCCGGCAATATCGGCAACATCAACCGCACGTTCAGGCTGACCGAACACGACGATTTCAATATCTGGTCGGGCGACGACGCTTACACGCTGCCGCTGATGGCTATGGGCGCGGTCGGGGTAATCTCCGTACTCGCGAATGTTTACCCGCGCGTTATGGCGGAGCTTTGCGACTACGCGCTGAAGGGCGATTTCGCAAAGGCGCGCGAGTGTCACTACGAGGCGCTCGAGGCAATGAACGCGATGATGTACGACGTAAACCCGATTCCCGTCAAGACCGCGATGAACCTGCTCGGCAAAGACGTAGGCAAGCTGCGTATGCCGCTAACGGATATGGACGAGACAACGCTGGAGCGCCTGAAAAAGGCGCTGGACGGCGCAAAAGGCTTTGCGTGATATTACAAAAAGGCCGTTCTTTATGAACGGTCTTTTTTGATAATTAGATTGAATCCTCTTGGTCAGTGCGTTCTTTCAGCCAAATTTTGAGTTCGTCAAGAATTTTGGCTTTTTCCTCCGGAGTTGATTTGGTGCGGGCTTCCGCTTCGTTGATGTGTAAAAGCACGTTACGCGTAGTAGCCGCTTTGGTCATACGCGTACTGATTTCAGCTATAGACGGCATAATATTTCCCCTCCTTTGTAAACCTCAATACCGTTATTATATCACACTACAACGATAACTGTCAAGCCCCCCCCGAATAACGTAACCCGACGGTTCGTAGGGGCGGGCTTGAAACCCGCCCCTGCGTGTGTTTGCCGTTTCTATTTTACGGCTGTTTTGTCAATGCGGCTTTTCTTGTGCGCGGCGTTGTTCTTGTGGATTAAGCCTTTTTGCGCGGCGCGGTCGATAGCCTTGATAGCTGCTTTACGCGCGCTGGCTACAAGAACGGGGTCGTTTGAAGCCGCCGCGACGTCAAACTTTTTCAGCGTAGAACGCAGAAAGCTCCGCTCGGCGCGATTGCGCTCGTTCAGCATCTTATTCAGCTGGTCGCGCTTTTTCTGTGACTTGATATTGGGCATACTCTCACCTCCTTTGTACCCTCTCTCTATAATCTAGGGTTGTGCTAGTTTGTAAGTATAGCACAATAGTTAGGGCTTGTCAAGGGTGGTTTTTTTGAGCATTTTGTGAAAAAAGGGGCTTGACAAACTGCTAGTATTGTGTTATACTAGCATCTATATGAGCCAAATTGCTCGTAAATGGGGGTATAGCTCAGCTGGGAGAGCGCTTGAATGGCATTCAAGAGGTCAGCGGTTCGATCCCGCTTATCTCCACCAATTGTCGAAGCCTTGTGAACACTACGTTTACGGGGCTTTTTGTTGCTTTGGATTGCTATGCTCACTCACGCGCTCTCGTGTTTTCTAACAAGTTTTCTAACAAAATCTTTAGTATGTGATTTGACTTAGATTGTAAGCAGGTTTCCTATAACCGTTGCCGCTTATCGCTTGCTTGCTTCGCTCTTGGTTTGTTCGGCTTCGATGGTTGTTTTGCGCTTAACCGCGGCATTGCAAATGCAAATCGTCCGGCTATCAAGGTTGATGTCGCCCCAACGAAGTCCCGGTATCTCGCTACGGCGAAAACCATAGAAAAGCCCTAGAATGACGGTCGGCTTTATGGGTTCCCCGCCGATTATTTTCAGCAGTTCGTTCGCCTGTTCAACCGTATAAGCTCTACCGACAAACTTTTGTTTTGCCGGAAGAGTTGCTCTATCAGCGGGGTTAAACGGTATCAAGTTCTTTTTAAGTGCGTCCTGCAAGGCTTCGCGAATGACGATGTTGTGCTTTTGGATGCTATTAGCTGACAGCCCGGATTGCTTCTTTTGGTTGAAGTAATCCTAATGTGCTGCGGCGTGACATCTTGAAGTCGGAGCTTTAAGGAGGCAAAAAACGGAACGGTTGCAGCAGCGAATACACCGAGGCTTTACCAAGATTTAGCATTTGTGCGATGTGGTCAACACTAACGATATCCGGATAATCTTTGAACATAGGTTCCTCCACCTTCTGAAAATTACAAATTACTCTCGGATTCAAACCCGAAAAACGCTTTCGACATTGAAAAGTTTGTCAGTACCCGGCTGAAAGTCAAGGCAAATGATGTTTTTCCGGTATTTAACTATGTTGAACCGGACGCAGAAATGCCCCCCGCAGTGTACAGCGATATTCAGCCACCGCCCGAAAACGAGGACGAGCCGCTTTTTGTCGCAGACGACTTCGAAATTGTATAAAAACGTGCAATCGCCGCCTGTTTCATTCTATTTGGAACGGGCGGTTTTTAATTTCAAATATCAACAACAATGGAGGGAAAACAATGAACGAATTAACCATTATCAAGCACAACGGCGGTGCGTATATCGACAGCCGCG
>JAISJH010000117.1 GCA_031261635.1 Oscillospiraceae bacterium | reverse complement strand
ATCTGT
Organism: Oscillospiraceae bacterium; assembly: GCA_031261635.1. GTDB lineage: Bacteria > Bacillota > Clostridia > Oscillospirales > Oscillospiraceae > JAISJH01. The sequence goes on along the minus strand of JAISJH010000117.1, from coordinate 23,450 downwards.
GTTTCGGCGCTACGCAATCCCGGGCCGGGAGCGTGACATACTTTTGTTCCGCTCCCGGCAGTGTATTGCTTCGCGCCTGTAACGTTGTACGTATCGCGGGCTTACCGGTGCTTCGCAAAGACGGGCAGGGCAATGCCCTGCCCTGTTCCGGCGCAAAGCGCCGGAACAGGGGACGAGGGGACTGGGCTTGGATTGCTTCGCGCGGCTCGCAATGACGGTGCGCCGGGACGGCGCACCCCGCGCAGTGCGCGGCGCGGTACGGGGGAGGGCGGGTTTGAAACCCGCCCCTACGTTTATATTATGCGTCCACCGCAACCCCCGTCCTTCCCCCGTCTCTGATATTTGATATTTGATAACTGTTAACTGTTACTTGCAGCCGCAGGTTTGTTTGGGTTTCGTGGTTTGTATTACAGTCGCCGTGGCTCCGGCCACCTCGGTGGTTATGGTTCCCGCTTCTCCCGTACCCTCGACTATGGTTTCAGTTACGGTAATCGCGGAGGGATAGTTGCCGGGGAAAAACTGGTTTGTCGGGAAGTCGATACGGCTGAAAATCTCGCAGGGGTCGGAGTCGAACGAGCCGCCCGTTCCTACGCACTCTTTCTCCGGTAAGCAGTAGTCGTAAATCGGGATAAGGATTTGCGTGTCGCGCTCGAGGCGAACTATTGAGAATTGCCCGAGGCTTACATAAACTCTGCGTGTCGGGTCGCAGCCGAGCGGCGACAAGCCGCCGCCGAGTGAAAACGCGCTCGCGATAACGGGTGGAATTTCAGCGAGCGTCACGTCCTCGCAGGTGCGGCAGTCGCAGGCTTCCATAATCTTCATCGCGAGGATTACGGGGTCTACGCTTTCCGTGACCGCAATCGGGAGGTTGGTTACGGGAGCGTTCTGAACGTCGTGCGTGAGATAGGAATAGACTGAACTGTAGACTTTCGCCCCGAGCGGTCCTCCGTAGAGCAGTACGCGCTTGTCAAATACCGCGAGACCGGTTATGACGTCCGCTCTGCTGTTGAGGAACGAATACGCCTCGCCGTAAATCTTATAGAAAAAGCGCAGGTCTACGGTGTAGTAACCGTCGGAAAAGGTTACGGGTTCAACGTCAATGTCAACGAGCAGAAGTTCCGCGAGCTTAGGACGTACACCGACAGCGTTGATTATGTAGTTCTGCGATTGCACGTCAGGGTAGAAGCGTAAGTCCTCGATGCAGTCTTTGTCTTTGCAGCTGTCGTAAATCTTTCTCGTATGTATACAGGTTGCTTCTTTGAACGCGACAGAAGCCCCCGCAGTCGCCGTTGTTTTGTATTCCATAGGTAGGTACCTCCATACAGATTTATCTTGCAAGGCAGTCTATGCGCGGGGTTGCGGGAGTGTTACAATAGGCGTGTAGGGGCGGGTTTGAAACCCGCCCTCCCCCGTCATTGCGAAGCACCGGTACGCTCGCGATACGTAGGGCGTTACAGGTGCGAAGCAATCCAGTGCCGGGGGGTTATGACAATTGATAATTGACAATGAATAATGAATAATTACGAGGGGCGCACACGTGGGTGCCTACGTCAACCCTGGATTGCTTCGCCGCATATCATTAACTACGTATCGCAAGTGCGGTGGCGGCTTCGCAATGACGGGCGGGGCGTTGCCCCGCCCCACAAAAATTATCGTATTGACAAAACGCGCGGGGAATGTTATACTATTCTGTATTGTGTACTATTCGTTAAGGAGATGTTTCATATGGTTTCAATCAACCCTGATATTTGCAAGGGCTGCGAGCTTTGTGTCGCGGCCTGTCCTAAGAACTGTATCGCGCTTGACGGCGAGGCTATGAACGCCAAGGGCTATCACCCGGCGGGAGTTGCGCGGCGTGAGGACTGCATACTCTGCGGCTTTTGCGCTACGATGTGTCCCGACTGCGCGATAAGCATTACTGAAAGGGAGGCTGCGTAGGCTATGGCTGAAAAAGTCTTAATGAAGGGCAACGAGGCTCTTGCGGAGGCCGCAATCTCGGCGGGCTGCCGTCATTTCTTCGGCTATCCGATTACTCCGCAGACGGAGCTTGCGGCGTATATGGCAAAAACTATGCCGAAGGTCGGAGGCGTGTACTTACAGGCGGAGAGCGAAGTCGCCGCTATCAATATGGTTCTCGGAGCGGCCTCGACGGGCAAGCGCGTTATGACGAGTTCGTCAAGCCCCGGGATTTCGCTCAAAAGCGAGGGTATAAGCTATATGGCGGGTTCTGATTTACCCGCGCTTATAGTCAACGTTCAGCGCGGAGGCCCAGGTCTCGGCGGCATACAGCCGGGACAGGCCGACTACGCCCAGGCGACGCGCGGAGTAGGTCACGGCGACGCGCGGATACTGGTTTTTTCCCCGGCTACCGTGCAGGAAATGGTAGACCTCGTGACTACCGCGTTTGAGCTTGGCGACAAATACCGTATACCGGCTATGATTTTAGCTGACGGTATGCTCGGTCAAATGATGGAGCCTGTTATACTGCCGGAAAAGCAAGACCCGGCTTCGCTGCCTAAAAAAGACTGGGCGGCGGCGGGTCACGAGGGTAAACGCAAAAAGAATATTATCAATTCGCTCTATCTTGACCCCTATTTGCTTGAAAAAACTATTGTTGAGCGTCAGTCGCGCTACAAAGCAATAAAAGCGGCTCATCAGATGTCAGAGGAAGTGTATACTGAGGACGCGGACATTATCGTCGTCGCTTACGGAGCGTCCGCGCGCGTATCGCGCTCGGCTGTCGTACAGGCCAGAGCCGAGGGGATTAAGGCGGGGCTTCTGCGCCCGGTTACCGTTTGGCCCTATCCCGACGACGCAGTTAAAAAACTCGCGGATAGCGCTAAGGCGTTTTTAGCCGTTGAAATGTCGGCGGGGCAAATGGTTGACGATGTGCGCCTTGCCGTAAACGGCAAGCGGCCTGTGAAATTTTTTGGACGCACAGGCGGCGTTATCCCCACGCCTAACGAGGTACTGGAGCAAATCCGCGCACTGGCAAAGGAGGTTCAATAATTATGGCTGTAACATTTTCAAAACCGCACGCGCTTACGGACGATATTTTTCATTACTGTCCGGGCTGTACTCACGGCATAATACACCGCCTGGTTGCGGAGGTTATTGACGAGCTCGGCATAGAGGGTAAGACTATCGGCATAGCGCCCGTGGGCTGTGCGGTGCTTGCGTATAACTATTTCGCCTGCGATATGATAGAGGCCGCCCACGGACGCGCTCCGGCGGTCGCTACAGGAGTTAAACGGAGTTTACCTGACAGCGTGTGCTTTACCTATCAGGGCGACGGCGACCTTGCCGCAATCGGAATGGCTGAAACCGTTCACGCGGCTACTCGCGGCGAGAACATCACCGTCATCTTTGTCAATAACGCTATATACGGTATGACAGGCGGGCAAATGGCTCCCACAAGCCTCCCGGGGCAGGTTACGCAGACAACCCCCTACGGGCGAGACGTAAAACTCGCGGGGAACCCGATACGCGTTTGCGAACTGCTGTCAAGCCTTGACGGCGTGGCGCTCGCGGAGCGCGTGTCTGTTGATAACGTTAAAAACGTCAATAACGCTAAGAAAGCAATCAAAAAAGCCTTTCAAAATCAGATTGACGGCAAGGGTTATAGCATTGTCGAGATTTTATCAAGCTGTCCGACAAACTGGGGGCTTACGCCTAACGAAGCGCTACAGTGGCTTCGCGATAATATGATGCCCTATTACCCGCTCGGCGTTTATAAAGACATTTCGCGGGAGGTGACGGCGCAATGAATGAACTTCACCTACTACTCGCCGGCTTCGGAGGGCAGGGACTGCTCTTCGCCGGAAAGGTTATAGCCTACTGCGGGCTTATTGAGGGCAGACAGCTCTCGTGGCTCCCGAGCTACGGTCCCGAGATGCGCGGAGGTACGGCAAACTGCGGCGTCTGCGTAAGCGACGAGCCTATCGGCAGTCCGCTTGTGCTTGCTCCGAAGCAGCTAATCGCGATGAATAAGCCCTCGCTCGCGAAGTTTATCGACACCGTGCCGTCCGGCGGTCTGGTGCTGATTGACTCGACTATGATTGACGACAAAATTTCGCGCCCCGATGTTTCGACGTTCTACGTACCCTCAACGGGGCTTGCCGAGGAGCAGGGGCTTAAGGGGCTTGCGAATATTATTCTCACAGGGAAACTATACGCCGAATACAAATTCTGCAAGCCGGAAACCATAACCGCCGCAATCAAAAAATGCGTCCCGGCAAAGAGGAGCGAAATGGTTGAGGCGAATATAAAAGCCTTTGAGATTGGAAAGAATTATAAATAATGCGTGTAGTAATCAAAATCGGCACGTCTACGATAACCAACGAGAACCGCTCTGTCAATGTCGGTCTGCTTGACCGTCTGGCTCTTGTGCTGTCGCACCTTCGGGGGCAGGGGCAGCAGGTTATACTGGTATCCTCCGGGGCTATCGCTGTGGGGGCTAATAAACTGCGCTTGCAGGAGCGTCCCTCCGAGCTTCGTATGAAGCAGGCTGTAGCCGCTATCGGGCAGCTCGAGCTTATGCACCTTTACGATAAGCTGTTTGGCGAATACGGTACGGTTATCGGGCAAATCCTCCTGACCGACACGGACGTTGACAGTCTTGCGCGGAGGGCGCACCTTGTCAATACCTTTGACGCGCTCTTGGAACTCGGCGTTATCCCTATCGTCAACGAAAACGACAGCGTTTCAGCCTCCGAGATTGAAACGGGCGATTTCCGCGTTCTCGGCGATAACGATACTTTGAGCGCGATTGTCGCCGTTCTCGTAAAGGCCGATATGCTGATACTTCTGACGGACGTTGACGCGCTCTATGACGCCGACCCGCGCGTAAACCCCGGGGCTAAACCGATACGCGAGGTTCACGGTTTAGCCGAACTCGAAAAGCTGAAACCGCTAGCCGGAAACGGCGGCACCTGGGGAACGGGCGGCTTTTTAACAAAGCTGAACGCCGCCGAGATTGCTCTTAAAAATAACATAACAATGTATATAAGCGACGGTAAGGACTTAAACGGTATCTACGAAATGTGCGGCGGCGGCAAAGTCGGCACCCGCTTTTCACCGCTGTGAACCGTCAGCGCGAACTTGACGCGCTTGTCGCGGGTTTTACAACGCGCCCGAAGCTCCTGTTGCACGTCTGCTGCGCTCCCTGCGCGAGCTACTGCATTGAGTATCTCGCGAAATTTTTCGATATTACGCTATACTGGTATAACCCGAATATTCAGCCGCCGGAGGAGCGGGAAAAGCGCCTCGCGGAATTGCGGCGTTTCCTCTCGCTAACAAGCGAACTGCCGCTGATAATCGACGCGGACGACGCAAAACTCGAACCCGGCAACTGCCGCGCCTGTATCGCCGAGCGCCTAAACAAAACAGCGCAACAAGCAAATAAAATGAATTTCGACTACTATTGCACCACACTAACAGTATCACCGCATAAAAACGCCGAACTTATCAACGAATTAGGCGAATTGTCAATAATAACTTGTAACTTATCAATTGTAAAGTGGTTGTTATCTGATTTCAAGAAACGCAACGGCTACCTGCGGACAATAGAATTGAGCCGCGAATACGGCCTGTACAGGCAAAACTACTGCGGGTGCTTATTCAGTTAACAGTTAGCAGATATCAAATATCAGAGACGTGGGGTTTGGACGGAGTTGCGATGACGGTTAAGATTGTTACGCTTGGTTGTAAGGTTAATCAGGCTGAATCTGAAGCTCTTGCCGCGCGGCTTGCTTCGGAGGGTTTTACTATTGCCGCTCCCGCCGTTGCCGCCGGAGATGTTGACCGCGTTATTGTCAATACCTGCGCCGTTACCGCCGAAGCGGGGCGCAAGTCGCGGCAGGCGATACGTCACGCTATGGGCGAATGTGCCGACGTTCGGGCGATTGGTTGCTACGCTAAACTGGAGCCTAAGGCCCTTGCCGGGGCGACAATCGCGCCCGCGCCCGAATATTCTCTGACAGTTGCAAACCCGGCTAGCGGGCTTGCGTTTAACAACCGGCAAAAGGCATATCTGAAAATACAGGACGGCTGCGACAATCACTGCACCTATTGCGTCATACCGAGTATACGCGGCAAGTCGCGCACTGTGCCGATTGAGGAGATTTCGCGGACGCTTGAACGTTTTTACCTGTCCGGCTGTAGGCAGGTCGTCATTACCGGGATTGAGATTGCCTCCTACGGCGCAGACTGCGGGACGAGCCTCACGGCCTTACTGCTTGATTTGAAGCGGCAGTACCCCGACCTGCGCTTTTGGCTCGGGAGCTTAGAGCCGCGTTGGCTTACAGCTGAAAACATAAAGCCGCTAGTCGGTATAATAGAGCCGGAGTTTCACATATCAGTACAAAGCGGCTCTGATACGGTGCTAAAACGTATGGGCAGAAAATACACCGTGAATGACGTAAAACGCGGCATAGAACTAATCCGCGCATTATTTATTAGCTATTCATTGTCAACTGATATAATTGCCGGTTTTCCCGGTGAAACGGAAGCGGAGTTTTCAGAGACGCGTGAGTTTTTGGGAAAAACTGGTTTTAATTCCCTGCACGTTTTCCCCTACAGTGTGCGCCCGGGAACGCCCGCCGCGTCTATGTCGGGGCAAATTCCAAAAGCCGGGAAGCTAGCCCGCGCCGCCGAGCTTCGGAGGGGTCAATCGTGACAGTAGCGGGAGTTATAGCCGAGTTCAACCCCTTTCATAGCGGTCACGCGCAATTGCTGGAAGCTGTGCGCGGGTGCGCCGATTTGACGGTGGTAGCGATGTCCGGGAACTTCGTTCAGCGCGGAGGCGTCGCCGTTTATTCAAAATTTTTAAGGGCAAAGGCGGCGGTGGACAGCGGTTTAGCTGATTTGGTTTTGGAAATCCCGATTGACGTATCGCTTTCAAGCGCACAAGGGTTTGCGGTAGGCGCGGTTAGATTTTTAGAGGACTTGGGGCTTATCACGCATTTGGCGTTCGGCAGTGAGAGCGGCAAACTAGACGAGCTTCGCGCGGTAGCTGATTATCTGAAAGATAAACGTTTTGACGCTTTTTTAACGGAAACGCTAAAAAGCGGCGTATCGTATCCGGCGGCGCGTCAGACCGCGCTTGAACGTATAGCGGGTATGCCGCTGCCGCTACTGCAAAAACCCAACAATATATTGGCGATTGAGTATTTGTCCGCATTGGATAACTCGCGGATTGAGCCGCTTACGTTTACGCGCCCGCCCGGTTCCGTAAGCGCAACGCGGCTTCGCGAGATATTGCAAGGCGGCGGTGACATCTCGGAGTTTATACCGCTTGCCGCGCAAAAAGCCTTTGATGGCGTGCCTCCGCTGTTCGAGGAAAATATTAGTTCTGCGATTTTAACTAACCTCAAGGCTAAACCCCGCGAACACTTCACGTTACTCCCCGGCGGCAATTCGGAGGGCTTCGGAAACCGCCTTTTTAACGCGGTTCAGGCGTCCGACAGCCTGCAAACGCTCTACGCGGCGGCAAAGACTAAGCGCTACACTCTAAGCCGGATACGCAGAGCGGTCTATTATGCGTACCTGGGTATCCCCGCCGCCCCGCCGCGCCCGCGTTACGCGACAGTCCTGGCCGCGAATAAGCGCGGGCGTGAGTTAAAATGCGCGATACCGCTAAAACGCGCCGGGCGCGATGATTTCCACGGCTTTGCGCGGCAATCGGTTTTGTGATATTTTGCGTTCGGCGGGGAACCCACGTCCAAGCCCACGTAATAGCCCCTACAAGCGCGTACAAGGTTTTAGGTCCGGCGCAAATTGTTAATTGTTCACTGTCAACTGTCAAGGTGTTGTTATGCTCGCTATTGTTCTTGGTAAAATTCGCAATAATTTCAAATTGGCGCTTTGTCTTTTAATCGGTAATATTTTGCTTATTGCCGCCGTTTGTTCTATTCCCGTTTATTCGGAGGCTATTACACAGCGGGTTTTTATGAAGGAGCTGGAGAACGTTCAGCTTACCACGGGGCGGTATCCGGGGCGGCTTACGCTTGGTTTGAAGTCGTCGCAGGCTAAGGCCGACGGTACCTTTGAGCGCATTGACGGGATTGTCGCAAACGAGCTTTCCGGCGACTTCGGCGCGGAGGTGCAGAGCGCGAACCGTATCACCTCTACGTTGAGCTACGACTTTATCGGCGGCGAGGGGCTTTCTAAGGCTAGTCGAAAACGCGCGGGTCTGCGCTCTGAAACGCTGTTCCCCGCTGAAATCTTTGAGGGTAGCGCACCGCTACGCGATATCGGCGCGGATAAAGTTATCAGCGCGGTTGTCAGCGAGGACACGTATATCTCTATGAACCTCGCTCTCGGCGACAGGTTTATTCTCAAAGGTTTTTCAGACGGCTACAGCATTGAGATTACCGGGGTTTTCAGAGGCGCGGCGGGGTATAACAATGTATTCGTAATCAACGACGAGCTTATGCAGAGCCTGTTCGCTTCGGAAAAAAACTACCGGAACGTTACAAACGTTGAGTGGGTTGTTAACCTTGACTACTACGCGTTCAGAATATATAACTCTGACGAATTGCTTGCAACCTTAGAGAGCTACTCGAAACTTGCGGATAGTAAAAACTACAGCTTTTCAGCGCGTTTCGCCGAAGTTTTAACGCCCTTCCCGGAGAAGGCGCGAAATCTTAATCTTACTTTGTGGATTTTAGAGGCTCCGCTCTTTATCCTGCTTATATTCTTTATCTCTATGGTAGCGCGGCAGATACTTACGCTTGACAGGAACGAGATAAGCGTTTTGAAATCGCGGGGGGCTACGCGCCCGCAGATTTTTCAGCTGTACTTACTTATGAACGGCACTTTAGCTCTGGTATCACTTATAATCGGGGTGCCGCTCGGGTTTTTGATATGCAGTCTCCTTGGCGCGTCGGGAGGTTTTCTTGAATTTGTCAATCGCAGTGCGTTAGGTCTGCGCTTACAGCCTTTTGCGCTCGGGCTTGCCTGTTTGACCGCCTTTGGGTCGGTGCTTATAACGGTGCTTCCGTCTATACCCTTTTCTAAGATTACGATTGTCGCTCATAAGCTCGGTAAAGCTCACAGGCGCTCGCCGCTTTGGCAGAAGCTCTTTTTAGACGTGCTGTTGCTTGCGTTTTCGCTGTATGAGTGGTATAGTTTTAGCGCGCGCTTAGACGCCTTGAACGGCTCGCTCGCCGTTGACCCGCTGTTATTTGTTTCGTCGTCGCTGTTTATGCTCGGGGCGGGCTTATTATTTGTTCGGCTATTCGGCTATGTTATACGTTTAGTCTACGCCGCTGTGGGGCCAATCCTCCCGCCCTCGCTGTACAGCGCGTTTATGAAAGTTATGCGCTCCTCCGGCGACGAGCAGTTTATTATGCTGTTTCTTGTGTTAACCCTCTCGACCGGGATTTTTAACTCGTCAATCGCGAGGACTGTTAACCTCAATAACGACAACGCCCTGCGCTATTCTATCGGCGCGGATACTGTCGTCAAGGAGGAATGGAAAATTAACGCGCGGCACAGCGTCACGGCGGTTAACGAACTCGGCGACTTATACTACAAGGAAAAGGTCTACTACGAGCCGGATTTCAACCGCTACTCTAACGCCCCTGACGCGGAGGCCGCTACCAAAGTCTACCGCGATACCGCCGCCGAAGTGCGCTACAGTACGCAGGTTATTAAAGATACTACTGTTATGGGTGTTATATCCAACGAATTTGGCAATGTAGCCTGGCTTCGCGGCGGCTTATTGCCGCAGCATTTTTACAATTACCTGAATATACTCGCTGAAAACCCGGAGGCTGTCCTTATATCTGTTAATCTCGCGGAGGATTACGGATTGAAAAAAGGCGACAGACTGCAATACACCACTAACAGTAAGACGTACTACGGCGTGGTGTCCGGCGTAGTCGCCTACTGGCCGGGTTTTGAGCCGTCCTATACGCAGATAGACTACGACGGCGTGGCGACTGTCAATCATCGCTCGCTTATAGTGTCAGGCCTCGGCTATATGCAGCAGATGAACGGAATACAGCCCTATGAAGTGTGGATTAAAACCGACGGGCAGTCGCCTAAGTCGCTCTATGCCGCCGCGGAGAGCGGTAACGTTACCTACGAGCGTTTTACTGACCTTAACGCGGAGCTTATTAACTCGAAAAACAATCCCGTTTTTCAGGGGACTAACGGCGTTTTGACGGTTAGCTTCCTAATCGTTCTCGTAGTCTGCGCGGCGGGTTTTTTAATCTACTGGATACTGTCGATACGTTCAAGGGAGCTGCAATTCGGAATATTCCGCGCGATGGGGCTGACGCTGAAAGAGCTAATCTCAATGCTTCTCTGCGAACAGGTGCTGTTATCGGGAACGTCGATAGCGACGGGGATAGCGGTAGGACTGATAACGTCAAAACTATTCGTGCCGCTGATACAGGTGGGTTACGCGACAGGTTCGCCCCTGCCGCTTGTGGTAGCGTCAGAGACTAACGACGGCGTTCGCCTGTTGGTTATTACGGGGGCGATACTGCTCCTATGTATGGCGGTGCTGTGGCGCATTGTGAGTACGCTGAAAATAGCGCAGGCGCTGAAACTAGGAGAAGACTGAGTTCAAATAACAGTTATCAAATATCAAATATCAGATGTCCGCGCGGCGGGGATATTTGATAGTTAACAGTTATCAAATATTAAATATCAGATGTCCGCGCGGCGGGGTTGTGGGACGTGAGGGCGCACACGGTAACTGCGCCTTCAGCAGCCATCGTGTGCGCCCCCGTCTCTGATATTTGATATTTGATAATTGTTAACTGGTAATTGTTAACTGGTTATCGTGTTTGCAATTGCGTCGGCTATGTCGCCGAAGGTTCTTATTGCTTTTCCCGCGAAGCGGCGGGCTTCGGAGACCTTTTTGTCGCGCTTCGGGGATAACGCCAGTCCTATTGCCAGACCCGCTACCGCGCCTATTCCCGCGCCCTTTAGAAAGTAATATCCTGACATTGGTTAATTCTCCTTATAAGTTAGAATTTATAACGTTCTTAATATTTCCAAACAGTGAGGTTATAATGCGTAAAATACTGAAAAACGGACTGGTCATCAATCCCGTTAGCGGCGAAATTATCCTTCGCGACTTATATATAGAAAACGGCCGCGTGTGCGCGGAATTTACAGGCGGCGCGGACGAAATAATCGACTGCGCGGGGCTGTATGTTGCCCCCGGGCTTGTTGATATACACGTTCACTTCCGCGACCCCGGCTTTACGCATAAGGAAACGCTGGAAACGGGAGCGCAAGCCGCGCTTGCGGGCGGTTATACGACGGTAGTTTGTATGGCGAACACTAAGCCGGTAATTGACACGCCGGAATTGTTGGCTAAACAAATTGATGATAGTAACTTGTCAATTGTCAATTGCCGTCACGCGGCTTGCGCTACAATCGGGCAAAAGGGCGCGGAGCTAACCGACTTCGCCGCGCTCAAAAGCGCGGGGGCGGCGGTGATTTCAGACGACGGACAGGCTATAACTGACGCGGTTATAATGCTCGCGGCGCTCGGAGCCGCACGCGATAACGATATCGTAATCTCAACCCACAGCGAGGACCCGCGCATACCCGGCCGCCCTCCCCTTGCAGAGGACTATATGATTGCCCGCGACCTCGCCTTTGCCGAATTTACAGGCGCGAAGCTTCATATTCAGCACGTTACTACCGCAAGCGCAGTTGCGCTTATACGCTCCGCTAAAGCCCGAGGCGTTGACGTGACCGCTGAAACCTGCCCGCACTATTTGCAATTGACAATTGATAATGGACAATTGACAATTTATAAGGTTTTTCCTCCTCTGCGTTCGGCTTTTGATGTTGAGGCTGTTATTTTGGGTGTGGTTGACGGTACTATTGATATTATTGCTACTGACCACGCGCCTCACAGCGCGGCGGAGAAGGCCTTGCCCTATGCCGAGGCTCCCGGCGGTATGGAGGGGCTTGAAACCGCGCTGGCTGTGTGCTTGACTACGCTCTATCACACGGGGCGGTTGACCCTGCCGGACTTAATGCGGAAAATGTCGTTGAACCCGGCTTTGCGTCTGAATTTGCCGCGCGGCGGGGTTTGTATTGGCGACATTGCCGATATCGTAATTTTCAACGCCGACGAGCCCTGGGTTCCCGCCGCCGTGGATTTGAAAAGCAAGAGCCGCAACAATCCTTTCCTCGGGAAAGAACTGCGCGGCAGGGTGAAGCGAACGCTTGTCGCGGGGGTGTGAGGGTTATAATAGGTATAATCAAACGGTAATAAGTCAAGAGTCCGTCATTGCGAAGCACCGGTAAGCCCGCGATACGCAGGGCGTTACAGGTGCGAAGCAATCCAGTGCCGGGAGTATAACATACGTCCTACGTCCTACGTCTTACGTACCTACGTATCGCAGGGTTCTACGTCAACCCTGGATTGCTTCGCCGCATATCATTAACTACGTATCGCAAGTGCGGTGGCGGCTTCGCAAAGACGGGCAGGGCAGCGCCCTGCCCCGCGCCGTCCCGGCGCACCACGGGCAGGGCGTTGCCCTGCCCCCGCGCAAAGCGCGTGTTTCCCCTGCCGCAGAGGCGGGGGGTGCCGCGTTGTACAAAGGTCAGTTAAACCAAGAACCGCGCAACTCACTTGCCTGCGTCTATCTCACCGTGCAAATACGCCAGCGCGTCTTTCAACCCGCCGAGTTCGTCTATTAGGCCGCAGTCTACCGCTTCGCGACCGTAGATTACGCTTCCTACGTCTGCCGCCAGCTCGCCTGTTTGCAGCATCATTTTTACTAAGATTTCGCGTTTTACGTTTGAATTGTTTACTATGAACTCTAATATGCGCTCCTGTATACGCTGAAAGTAGTTGAACGTTTGCGGTACGCCGATTATCATACCGTTCAGGCGCACGGGGTGGACGGTCATTGCCGCGCTCGGCGGTATGAAGCTGCGCTTTGCCGATACCGCGAGCGGTACGCCGATTGAATGGCCGCCGCCTAGTACGAGCGACGCGGTTGGTTTTGACATACTCGCGATTAGCTCCGCGATGCCTAGCCCCGCCTCTATGTCGCCGCCTACTGTGTTCAGCATTATCAGCAGGCCGTCAATGTCGTCGGCTTCCTCGATTGCCGCGAGCATTGGCATTACGTGTTCGTATTTTGTCGTCTTATTCTCCGGCGACAGGAGCATATGCCCCTCAATCTGCCCGACTATCGCAAGGCAATGGATAGTCCCCTTTGCCGAGTTGACCGTAACCGAGCCAAACGGCTCGATTTGCTGAAAATTATTCTCCGCGCCGCCCTTTTCAACGTCTGACATTAGTTCGTCATAACGTACTGATTCACACATCTATAAAACCCTCCCTTCCCCGTATTATGCGTAGGAAAAAGAGGGTTTATTCAGTTCAGTTAACAGATATCAAATATCAAATATCAAATATCTGTTATCAATTGTATGGACGTGTGCTCAAACGGTAAGAAGTCAAGAGTTCGTCATTGTGGACTGCGGCACTGGATTGCCGCGCGCCTAAACCGGGTTGTATGTTGAGCTTACCGGCGCTCGCAATGACGGACTTTTTGGCTTTTCGCGTTTTGTTTACAGCTTTTGGTTTTGAATTTAGCTTCTAACTAATATTTGATATTTGATATTTGATAACTGTTAACTGTTATTACTGTTAACTGTTATTCCACAATCTTACGTAAACTGTGCTGTCTGTTGAATACTCCGTATAGTATTGACACGAAGTAGACGTTTACTATGTTTGAGAGGATTTCCTCTACTACTCTTGGTATCCATACTAAGGCGAAGGGCAAGGCTTTCCAGGCTTCCGAATAGAACTCGCGCAGTATGAACGTGTTGATTGTTGTTACTATCAGTCCCGATACTAGGGCGGCTATTAGCAGCTGCGTGATTGGTACGGGGCTGTCGCCGTTTTTTGCTCCCGCTTTTGAGATTATTAGGTCTACTATCAGCAGGATTAGACCCAGTACGCCGCTTCCGGCTATGCCGTAGGTCATTGTTACCGTGTATGTTAAGAGGTTATTGTTGGCTTTTGTTATTGTAGCGTCTACTATGACGGCCTTTGTTTCCTTGTCGGTTGTTTTTGAGGTTATTGTGCGCTCGATTATCATTTTGCTTATGAGGTGTTTATCCGCTGTTACCCGGCTTGTTACTTCGGGCGTTATGTTTTCGATGTTCGCGAGGTAGGTTTCGTCGTTTGCGTAGAACTTGCCGTCAACGCCGTCCGCGGCGAGGCTCGCGAAGTTGTATATACCGAACGCCAATAGGAAAAACGTTACACAGATTACGCCTACGCGGATTTTCCCGGAACTCCGCTTCTTTAGCATAAACCATATGCCGCCGCGCAGGAAACCCGCTAAGGCCGCCGTAAGCGTAAGCAAAGGTATGTAACCGCCGGTTGGTTTCAGCAGAAAGCCGAGTAAATCGGACAAGGCTCCCGTAATCGCTCCGAATACCGGACCGAACAGGATTGACGGCATTATCGAGAATATGCCGGATACGCCGATACGCATACCGTTCGCCCCGAACATTGGTATATCAATCGTAAACAGCGTCTTGATTACGAGCGCGATTGCGAGGAAAATGGCGGATACGATAATCTTTCGCAGGTTTTTGGCTTGTTTAGACATTTTGTCCTCCCCTGTCGTCAAAAAATTGATGTACTTCCCCGATTTGATAGAGCGTACCGAGTACGCAAAGCACGTCGTCCGGCGCGAGCGTCGGCATAATTTCCGCGAGCGCGGTACTCGCGGGAACGTCTATAGAAATGCTCGCGGCTATCGGCCGGATAACGTCAAGCATTGCCGTGTGGTCTTTGTCCTTGCGCGCGTTGAAAATGAAATGTATTTTTTTGTCGCCGAATACAGACGTAAGGCTTTTTGCGAGCGCCTCGACACCGTTTTGATTGTGCGCCCCGTCGAGTATTACGTATGGCGACATTTGCAAAACCTCGAAGCGCCCCGGCCATCTCGCGTTGTACAGGCCGTTCAAGATGTCAATTTCGCTTACCTGGAAACCGCGCTCGTGCAATACATAACCCGCCTCGATAGCCGTAGCGGCGTTTTCGCCCTGGTACATTCCTTTCAGACCGAGTTGCGGCATTGGGGACGGCGACTTCGCCTTTCGCACGAAGGCTCCGACACGCTGCGCCGTTTCGATTATTACCGCTTCGACTTCCGGCTCCTGCCGTGTTAGGACTACCACCGAGCCGGGTTTTATTATCCCCGCCTTTTCACGCGCGATTTCCGCGAGCGTGTTTCCCAGAAGCTCCGTATGGTCTAGTCCTATGCGCGTGATGACCGTGACCTCCGCGAGGTCTATGATGTTTGTCGCGTCAAGCCGTCCTCCCAAGCCGACTTCTAAAATAACTATCTTAGGCTTGCGCTCGCTGAAATAGAGGAAGGCGACGGCCGTTAGCAGCATAAAAATCGGTAGGCTCTGCCCCAATACCTCCAAAGCGTCCCGAACCTTTGTAGTCAGCCGCGCGAAGTCGGCGTCGCTTATATCCATATCGTCGAAACGTATACGCTCATTAGTACGTACCAAATGCGGCGAGGTATATAGCCCCACGTGGTATCCGGCGGCTCGCATTATGCCGAAGATAAACGCGCAGGTACTTCCCTTGCCGTTAGTCCCCGCAACGTGGGCGTATTTTAGCCTCTTTTGCGGATTGCCGAGTTTCTCTAGCAGTAGCCTAAACCCCTCAAGGTCGCCCCGCGAATCCTTTCCGTCGGTAGACGACCAGATGTACTCCTCTGCCTGTGAATACGTCAATATAAAACACAACCTTTCTACGCAAATAACAGTTATCAAATAATAAATATCAGATACTTAGCCGTCAGAACGAGGACAACGGTTGCGTCCAAACCATCGTCTTTCGTCCCACGCCGAGCGTGTATCTGATATTTGATATTTAATAACTGTTATTTGATTTTGTCAGCGGACGCGGTCAGTAATCGCAAGTTTCGACCACTGTTAAGGTGAAACTTTTCGTCCGGCGGCAACTTCCCATCCTCCGGCACTTGGCGCAACTAACCTACTCTGAAATTATTTATCTAAGTATAACAGCTCTGTCGTATTTTGTCAATAGCCTTTTTTGTATTTTTTTCCAGGCTTAGGAACGGATAGCGTTTTAGCAGTTCCTCCGCGCGTGTTATGCGCGTGTTGTCCTCGGTCAGGCGCGTGTAGGGGTCGCCTATTGTGCGTATCAGTTTGTTTTTGAGGTCGTTAATACCGCCTGTGTAGTCTATTATCGTTCGGTCGTCCTCCGCAAATGCCAGCGCGTTTATAGTAAAATCCCTGCGCGGTATGTCCCACTCCAGTTTCGTCACGAACAGCACCTTGCGCGGGTTTCGCCCGTCCGGGTAGTCGCCGTCAAGACGGAACGTCTGGACTTCTATCGGTACGGCGGGTGTTCCGGCTGTTACGCCTCCGAAGCGTTCCTTGATTTCGTTTTCCTCCGCGTTGAAAAGTTTCCGCACGGTTTTTGGCAGGGCGTCGGTGGCTATGTCCCAGTCGCGCGGGGTTTCGCCTAAGAGGAGGTCGCGAACCGCGCCTCCTACTATGTGCGCCTTATAGCCCGCGCTTCGCAGGGTTTCAAGCGTTTTGAGGACTTCACCCGGAAACTCGTTTATCATATTCACGCTCCGCCTGCGGTTTTCGCAGGTATACGGGGATTGCGTCGTTTGCTTCGGTTGAAAGTGCCGCGAGGGCTACCCCGACCGCCGAATGTGTGCTTGTTCTGTAGATTGTGGTTTCAGCGTAACGCTCAAGGTCGGCTTCGAGTTCGCCGCTCATTATAACTCGGTCGTCCGTAAGCCGCTGTACGGTTCCCGCGCTTACTTTGAACAGGGCATTATAGATTTGGCCGCGCCGCGCGTCCATTTCGCAGGACAGGACATAGGGCAAAGCCGCGGTATACGGCGTTTTCCCGCCGCTAAAAGCCACATAGTTCGCCATAGCGGCAAGAGTTGATACCGCCCGCGTTTCAATTCCGAGCGCGTAGGCGAGACCCTGCGCGGCGGCACAGCCTATGCGTACACCTGTAAAACTTCCGGGTCCCGCCGCTACGGCTATGCAGGACAATTCGCTTTTTGCGGTGTCAGAGTTTTTCAATAGCGCTTCAACCATCGGTAGCAGGGTGCGTGAATGTGTCAGGCCGTTAGTCTGCGTGTACTCGGCTATAAGCGTTTCGTCCCGCAGTAACGCGCAGGACGCGGTCCTCGCTGAACTCTCCAATGCTAATATCAACATAAATAGTGTCCTCTGTGTTAAAAATTCCCGGCGCGCGCGTTGACCATTCGGCGATGATTATGCCTCCGCGTTCGAGGTAATCGTCCCAGCCTATGTCGTAAACCTCGTCCTCGCCGCTGAGGCGGTAGAAGTCGAAGTGGAACAGCGGGAGCGTCCCGCCGAGGTATTCGTTTACAATGGTGAACGTGGGACTGCTGACATTATAACTTCCGAGCGCGGACGCGGCTCCCCGCGTGAACGCCGTCTTGCCCGCGCCTAATTCACCCGACAGGGCAATGACGGCTCCCGGCGCGAGTTTTAAGGCTATGCCGCGCCCGACCGCTTCGGTTTCGAGTTCGCTGTGTGTGTGGAATGTTGTTGTCATAGGTGTTGTTCCTGTTTTTGTGTGAGCCGTTGGAAGTCATCGGAATCCCGTCCCCTCCCCCGTCATTGCGAAGCCGCGGTACGCTTGCGATACGTAGGGCGTATAGCGGCGAAGCAATCCAGTGCCGGGAGCGTAACATACGTATCTTTCGCCATTACTACTGGATTGCTTCGCACCTGTAACACCCTACGTATCTCGGGCGTACCGGTGCTTCGCAATGACGGGGGAGGGCGCTTCGCAGTGACGGAGGAGGGTGTTTCGCAGTGACGGGGGAGGGACGGCGCGACGTTTAATGGTTAAACCCGGGCGGGTCGATGTGGGCATCGACCCCTACAACGTAGTTGCATAGAACCCGCGGGCGACCAAAGGTCGCCCCTACAAGTCCCGCAAACCAAGCCCTCGTATTTGATATTTGATATTTGATAACTGTTAACTAAATATCTGTTAACTGTCACGAGTGACGCCGTATTCCGCTTACTACTCCCAGGGAGGCTGTTACGGTTAGTATGCTGGAGCCTCCGTAGCTGAAGAAGGGTAGCGTTATGCCTACTACGGGGGTTAGGCCTATGCACATACCGATGTTTTCAAAGGCCTGGAAGGCTATCATTGACGAGATGCCTAGGCATATCGCGAATTTCATACGGCTTTTTGACTGTACTCCGACGTAGATACAGCGGACTATTATAAGGAGGAGCAGGACAATCACGGCTATACAGCCTACTAGTCCCAGTTCCTCGCCGACTACTGAAAAGATGAAGTCGGTGTGTTTGAACGGCAGGTTTGAGGACTGCGACTGTGTGCCTTGCAGGTAGCCCTGTCCGAATAGTTTGCCGCTTGCGAGGGCTAGTTTGCTTTGATTCGCCTGCCAGTTTATTCCTACGCCGGAGGGGTCGATTATGTCCGGGAAGTAGGGGCCGAGTATGCGGTTGCGCTGGTTGTCATTGAGGAAGCTGCTCCAGATAGTGGGCGATAAGGCTCCGAGTATCGCGCCGCCGAGCAGGAACCAGTAGACTTTCAGTCCCGAGCCGAACAGCATTACAAGGAATATCGCGAGGTACACAAGACCCGTGCCGAGGTCGCGCGACGATACCAATATCAAACCGAATATCATTATAAAATGCCCTACGAGCGAGAGTACGGAGCCTATGGCGTTTATGCCGTTTCGCGTGCCGTTTAGCCAGCTTATTTGTTTCGCGAGGAGGACTATGAAGCTGACTTTGACAATCTCGGCGGGCTGTATGCCTATTCCAAGCCCCTGTATGCGAAGCCAGTTTTTGTTGCCTGTATCGCCCTCAACGCCCCAGATGAACAGCGTTGATATGAAAAGTATGTTGAACAGCATTAGAAGCTTCCAGCGCTCGGAAACGAACTCTATGTCTATCAGCGAAAAAATGAAATACAGCAGAAGCCCTATCCCCATTGCCATAGAGTGAACGAAAATGTAGTTTCCGGGGTTAGAGTAGCTCCTTGTAGCGGAGTAAATCATCATCAGTCCGAACGCGCAGGCGGACAAACAAAGCGCCAACAATATGTTATCGGCGCTTGTAAAGTAGTTTTTAACCGCCGTCAGGATTCTAACGAGCCGGTCTAGGGCTGTAGGTTTTTCAACGTTGTCTATAACGCGTTTAGGCACATCAATTCTCCACTAATGCGGGGGCTAGTTCGCGAATGTCGTCGATACGTTTGTTTGCGTGCTTAGTCATATCGGCGCGTAGGTTAAACTCTGTCTTTGCGCGGAAAAAGAACTTTCGCGCTTCCGCGTAGTCGCCGAGTTTAATGTACATCTCGCCTATCATTATAGCTATTTGCTGGCTTTGGTTTTTGTCAATGTCGTATTTTTGAAAGGCCTCGAGGTAGGTGTTAAGCGCCTGTTGCTGGATATAGCGCTCCATCGCGTTTTCGTTTGAATCGGCGTATAGCCGCGACAGCTGTACAAGGAGCCTCGCGACGAGCAGGAGCGGACGCGGGAAGCACTTAGGCGCGCAGATTATCGCGAGATAGAAACCCGCGAAGATTGTATACGGGTCGCGGGCTGTCCCCAGACCTATCGCTACGTCCTTTTGATACGTGTCAAGCAGCGGCAGGAGCGTAGCCTTGTTTGTTTTTATCGCGTCGGCGAACATATCCTCTGACGCGCTGTACAGACAGCTCGGGCAGGTTACTACGTCGTAGTGCATTGGCTCTACGTCCTTGTAGTAAATTCTCATATCATCGTCCTCGCGGGATACCGAGAGCTTTGATTTCTTTACGCGGAGCGTGCGGAAGGCGTGACCGCAGAACGGGCAGGTATAGCCCTTATCCATCAGCATAGCCGGCTTGTCGTGGTCTATTACGAAGTCGCCGTAGCCGTGTCCCGGGGGGAACAGTTTTTCACGCGGCTCTGTAAGCGGCGTTTCAAAGCCTACCTCGCCTTTATCGGCGGTACGCACAGCGGCGGGAGCCGCCGCGGGCTGCGCGGGAGCCTCGATAGTCAGATAGTTTTCCGTTTTAGCCTCCGGAGGCAGTAGGCTTGCTTCTGCCGCAAGGCTTCCCGGCGTTGTTTCGAGCGCTTTTGCCGCCGAACTGAACGCTCTCCGCGCCATTTCCTCCAGGAACTGCTGAACTACCTGCGTTTCCTTTTGAATGAAGTCGGATAGTTTTGAGCGTTCGACCGGGAGAACGATTACTTCGCCGTCCGCTACGAGCTGGCTTCGCGAAGCTTCGCCGAGCAGCAGCGAGTATTCGCCGAAGTACCCGCCCTGTTCAATATGAGCGACGTCCGTGAATTTACCCCAGGGGTCGACGTTCTGCACGGTTGCCGTACCGCGCAGAAGTATGAGCATACCGTCGTTTTTCCCCGCGGGGAAAAGCACGGTGCCGCCGGGGAATTTGCGGGCTTTTTCCAGGTGCTGTATATGAGGTATAAGTATCATTGGCTTTTTCCTCTATCAATAGATTGACTACGAACGTTGTTTGACCGGGATAAAGTGTATGAGCGCGCGTCCCACGGCTCCGCCGACTATTGTGCAGACTATCCATTCCCAGACGGCGTTTGCCGCCACAAGGATACCATAATATGCCCAAAGGTTTTTCGTTCCAAACGCTCCGGCGGAGATTTCAGAGCCGCCAAAGAACGCCCAGATTGCGAAAATGAACAGCGCGGTGTTAAGTAAGGCTCCCGACAGCGCGGTCAGCGTAATCGCGAGTATGTGACCGCTCTCTTTCCTGCCGATAGTCCGGCGCAGAGCCTTATAGATAAAGCCCGGCAGTAATCCCGCAAGCACCCTCGGCAGTACGCACATTAAGAACACGTACACGGCGCTTAGGAAACTCTGGTTAAGGAGCGCGGTGCCGAAGGGGTCGGCTCCGAAGCACTGCGAAAAGCTCGTCAGCCCAAAAACTCCCCCAAGTACAGCTCCCCCGAGCGGTCCCAGTATGATAGAGCCGATTACGACGGGTATCATATTGAACGTGATAGTCATAACAGGGTTGACGCGGAGGTACCCGAGCGGCGTGACGCCCATAATGATGAGGATAGCGGTCAGCGCCGCCAGCCGTACCAAGTACCCGGTGAGAAGATACCTTTTAGCTACAGACATAGTTTTAGCCTCCAAACAGTTTACACTTACCAGCTAGGCGAAAGTGGTATACCTCTATTATACCACTTCAAAACCGATTTGTAAATAGCGTTTTTGAAAAAATACTCACGCCGCGTACAAAAAAAACCGCTTGACAAAGCTGAAAGACTGTGTTATAATATATCGAAACGTAGGGGTATAGCTCAGTTGGTAGAGCAACGGTCTCCAAAACCGTAGGTCGAGAGTTCGAGCCTTTCTGCCCCTGCCAGAGCAATGAACAATTAACAGTGAACAGCGAACAATTATTTTGTTCGCTGTTTTGCTTGTTGGGTTTGTTGTTTTTTGCGGTTTTTGAAAAAAGTAGTTGACATAGCGGGAAATATGTGGTATAATGCATAAGGAGCGTTCTATAAAGGAGCGTTCTATAAAGGAGCGTTCTAATTTTTTACTCAAAACCTTAGAACCTCCACAAAATTTCGCGGAGCCGCCCCGCGTCTTTAGGCGGCCGAGAACGGAGGACTTATGGCTACTCTACACAAGCGCGTTGGTGCGCTACTCCTGGCGGCAGTGATGATTTTGACGTTCTGCCCGGTTCTGGCCGGCGCGGAGGAAGCATACACTGTCAAATGGCTTGACCCTAGGGAAAGTTGGCCTAGCTATAGCTACACCGGTGCATTTGTTGACGGCCTTTTGGTAGTTAGCGCCTTCGGTGGTTACGCCGAACTTCTTAACGGAATAATAAACACAGACGGAGAGTTTGTTGTTCCGATTACATCAGATTATTCAATAGGCTCTTACGCGAACGGGCTTTTCGTAGTAAGTCAATACGGAAAAGAACCGGACGCCAACTACAATTATCCTTTTGAAACAAGCGGTATCATTGACAAAACCGGAAAATTTGTCCTGCCAATGACTAATGAATTTGAAATAGTTGACAATTATTATGAGGACGGCTATCCTGATAATTTATTCGTCGTTTCTAAAAAAGTTGGTGATACTACTCTTTACGGAGCGATAGATAAAACGGGCAAAATTATTATTCCGATTGAACACACTGAAAGGCTGTTCTTTAATGAAGGATTAAGTAGCGCGACAAAAATAGTTGACGGCGTAACTCAAATAGGGGTACTGGATTTGAACGGTAAAATAGTAATGCCGTACTCAGCTGAGTATTCAAGAATTTATACATCTGAAGGCTATATCCGTGTAGAGAATGAGGAATATTGGGCTGTAATGGATAAAGCCGGAAATTTTATAGTGCCCTTTGATTCAAAATATTCTTATATCGGCTATTTCCAAGACGGTCTTGCGGTAGCATACGGTTCAAATGGTTATGGTGCAATAAACACAGCCGGTGAGTTGCTTTTTACGTTGCCGGAGGATTACAATATCGAAAATGGCTTCCGCGATGGTATAGCACTTGTGTCTAAAAGCGAAAACGTAGAGGAAAGTGAAGAAGAAAAATATTTATGTGGACTAATTAACGCAACAGGGAAAATAATCATTCCGCTAACTGACGAGTATTATTATTGGCCTTTATCGGAAGGATTAGCGGCTTCAATCAAAACTGACGGTGACAATAGTTTGTGGGGTGTTGTAGATGAAACAGGAAAAACTGTTATACCAAACCAGTACAGTTATATTGAAGGGTTTGTTGACGGCTTTTCCATTGTAAGGCAACGTGATGCGAATAACCCGGATAAAGAATTATGCGGCGTAATAGATAAAACAGGAAAAATTGTTGTCCCGTTGGGCGAATTTGAGCAGATACACGGTATTAACGAGGGTGTAACCCTTGTCCGAACGTATTATGATGATGAAACTGGTTATAAGAATGGTGTTTTGCATTTTAATAACGCCTCCGAACCCGCCGCCCCCGCCCAGCCGCTTATTGCAACCCCGACCTCCGCAAAGGTGCAGGTCAACGGTGCGACTATCGACTTTGACGCGTACACAATCAACGGTCAGACCTATTATCAGATTGC
This sequence comes from Oscillospiraceae bacterium, assembly GCA_031261635.1. GTDB lineage: Bacteria > Bacillota > Clostridia > Oscillospirales > Oscillospiraceae > JAISJH01. The sequence continues at coordinate 306 of JAISJH010000117.1, read as the reverse complement.
GGATATAGCGCGTTCGGTAAGCGGTACGACTAAACAATTTTCTGCGGCGTTCAAAGACGGCGCAATCTATGTAACACGCGGAACGGCGATGTCCGGCAGTATCTCGCCGAAAGGCACAGGGAACAAAACGCCTACGCCAACACAAGCGAAAATCTACATTGACGGCGTGGAAACCGCGATTACAGCCTACACAATGGACGGTCACACATACTATCAAATGAAAGCGGTTGCCGAAGCGTTTAATTTCGCGGTAGGTTTCGCAAACGGCACGATAACGGTCGATACAAGCAAGAGCTACGGAGCGTA
>JAISJH010000110.1 GCA_031261635.1 Oscillospiraceae bacterium | reverse complement strand
CCAAACGTCCAAACCCCCGTCCTCATCCCCTCTGTGGAGGGGTGCCGCCCGCAGGCGGCGGGGTGGTTTCCCCCGCAGGGCGTACCTGCGTCCAAACTCCCGTCTCTGATATTTGATATTTGATAACTGTTATTTAATATCTGCTATCTGTTATCTGAAAAACGCGGTTGACATTTGTCGTTATATGGTTTATAATCAGTACAGTACGCTGTTAAAGTGCGGCGTATAAATTTTTTATTATGGAAAGAGGAACCAAACAATGAAACTCGCGAAATGTTTGTCCCTGCTGCTTGCGCTTGCGCTTGTTATGGGGCTTGCCTCCTGCGCTAAGACCCCCGCCGGCGACGGCGCTACGCCCTCCGCGGGTTCGGGAGCCACTCCCGCCGCCGGAAGCGACGCTACTCCACAGGCCGGGGATATTCCTGAAATCGGCATAGTTCAGCTGCTCGAACACCCCGCGCTCTCGCTTGCACGCGAAGGCTTCATTCAGGCGCTTGCCGATAACGGATATATCGACGGCGATACGGTTAAACTGAATATCCAAATCAGCTCCGGCGAATCGAGCAACCTTTCGACTATAGCAGACCAGTTCGTCGGCAATAACGTTGACCTCGTACTCGCCATAGCGACACAGGCGGCGCAGTCCGTAGCGGGTAAGACGACCACTATCCCCATTCTCGGGACGGCTATAACCGACTACGTAACCGCCGGGCTGATTGACAGCGTTGAAAAACCCGGGCGCAACGTTTCCGGTACGAGCGATATGAACCCCATACAAGACCAAATCGACCTCCTGCTCCGATTTGTCCCAGACGCTCAAACAATCGGCTTCCTCTATAACTCGAGCGAGGACAACTCTAAATTCCAAATCGACATCGCGAAAGCCTATGTCGAGTCAAAAGGCCTTAAGTGGAAGGAAATCACAGTCGCAAACTCTAACGACGTTCAGCAGGCAGTGACCTCTATCGTTGGCGACGTGGACGCAATCTACCTCCCGACAGACAACGTTTTCGCAAGCACTATGCCGACAGTCTACGGCGTAACGGCGGACAGCAAGACCCCGGTAATCTGCGCTGAAACAGGTATGGTCGAAAGCGGCGGTTTAGCGACACTAGGAATAAACTACTACGACCTGGGCTTCCAGACAGGCCTAATGGCAGTAGAAGTTCTCAAAAACGGCGCGGACGTATCAACAATGCCGGTACAATACTCCACAGACTTCACCTATATGATAAACGGCGACGTAGCCAGCGCAATAGGCATAGAAATCCCCCAAGATTTGCAACAATACGTTTCGCACAGTTAACAGTTATCAAATATCAAATATCAGAGACGGGAGTTTGGACGGGGGTTGCGCCGCTCGGCGGGGTGACGTAGGGGCGGGTTTCAAACCCGCCCACCCCGCGTCGTGCGCGGACGTAACCCCGTCCACCGTCCCGGCGCGGGGCGAAGGCAGGGCTTGCCCTGCCCAGCCCGTCATTGCGAAGCACCGGTAAGCCCGCGATACGTAGGGCGTTACAGGTGCGAAGCAATCCAGTGCCGGGGGGATAACATACGTCCTACGTGCCTATGTATCACACAATTCTACGTCAACCCTGGATTGCTTCGCCGCATACAGACTTGCGAAATTCTACAATGGGAGCGTTTCGCCGTCCGCGGAGGACCGGCTTCGCAAAGACGGTGCGCCGGAGGGCGCACCACGGGCGGGTCAGCGAACATCTAATCATAACATAGCCATTCCGTATTTCCGAGGTTCATAATGAAGTCTACAACTCTTTTCCCCTGGCTTATCAAAGCCGTTGCGGCTATTGCGCTTATAATACTCTGGACGCAGATGCCTACTATTATGACCGGGGCGGTATCGCTCGGCTTACTGTGGGCTATTATGGTGCTTGGGGTATTCATAACCTACCGCGTTCTTGATATCGCCGACCTCACCGTTGAGGGGACAATCGTTCTCGGCGCGTCAATTGCGGCGCGTATGATAACCGCCGGATACAGTCCGCTGTTTGCGACCTTTATGGCGTTTGTACTGGGTCTGGTCGCCGGGCTTATTACCGGGATTTTGCATACTAAATTGCGGATACCCGCGCTGTTGTCGGGGATTTTAACGCTTACGGCCTTGTACTCAATCAACCTCCGAGTAATGGGACGCCCTAATACCCCCTTACTGCCGTTCAAGGTGCCGTCGGTATTCACGCCCTTTGAGGCGTTCAATCTGCCGAATAGCGTACCGTCGCTGATAGTCGGCGTAGGCATATGCGCGGTATTGGTTGTATTCCTCTACTGGTTTTTTGGTACGGAACTAGGCAGCGCGATACGCGCCACCGGGAGCAACCCGAATATGGTACGGGCGCAGGGAATAAATACCTCGGCAATGATAATCCTCGGTCTAATGCTCTCAAACGGCTTAGTAGGCCTCGCGGGAGCCTTAATAGCACAGCACCAGACCTTTGCGGACATCACAATGGGAATGGGTTCAATCGTAATAGGCCTCGCGTCGCTGATAATAGGCGAAGTGTTGTTCGGAACGAAATCATTCAAGAACACGCTAATCTCGGTAATCTTCGGAGCGGTAACCTACCGCGTGATTATAGCAATTGTAATAAAACTGGGACTTGCGGCAAACGACCTAAAACTATTCGTATCGGCAACGGTAACAATAGCGCTGACGCTACCAATGGCACAGGCGAATATACGGACGCTGGTAAAATCAATGAAAAAGCCGCAATTGTAAGGGCGTTGCGGTTCGTAGGGGCGGGTTTCAAACCCGCCCACCGGGTTGCACGGGGTAAAATTGACAAACGGTGAAAATTGGTAATCCGGGCGGGGCAAGGTGCGTTGCCCCTACAAGCCGCAATAAAACGCGAAAAACTAAAAAGTCCGTCATTGCGAGCGCCGGAAAGCCTAACATACAATCATGGTCTTGGCGCGCGGCAATCCTGGGCCGCTGTCCGCAGTTACGTAGTTTACGCCCCCGGCACTGTATTGCCGCGCCGGTTTCAGATTTGTGAAATTCTACAATATGAGCGTTTCGCCGTCCGCGGAGGACCGGCTCGCAATAACGGACTTTTTAATTGTCAGCGTATGAATACGCCTATTGCAATCCGCGCGGGGCGATGTGGGCATCGCCCCCTACACGCCGCTTCAATAATTTTCAACCGTAACAGCTATAATATCGCGCAATCCGTCAGGGCGGGTTTGAATACCCGCCCCTACAAAGAGGTTTACAAAAATGCTTCAGGTGACAAATATCCACAAAACGTTCAACGCCGGGACGGTTAATGAAAAGACCGCCCTGGGCGGCGTGTCGCTTCATCTTAAAGAGGGTGAGTTCGTATCAGTCATCGGCGGCAACGGAGCGGGGAAATCCACCCTGCTATCGGCTGTCGCGGGTGTGTACGGCGTCGACAGCGGGACAATCTCTATCGGCGGCAAGGACGTTACGCGCCTCCCGGAATATAAACGCGCGGCCTATATCGGCAGGGTTTTTCAGGACCCTATGATGGGTACGGCGGCGAATATGGAAATAGAGGAAAACCTCGCGATAGCAAAGCGGCGCGGCAACCGTCGCGGACTGCGCTGGGGCGTAACGCACGCCGAGCGCGAGGAATACCGCGAAAAACTCGCGGCCTTCGACTTAGGCCTCGAAACCCGCCTGACAAGCAAGGTTGGCTTACTATCGGGAGGACAGCGGCAGGCCTTGACGCTCCTTATGGCGACGCTAAAACACCCTAAAATACTGCTACTTGACGAACACACGGCGGCTCTCGACCCCAAAACCGCCGCAAAGGTTCTCGAACTCTCCGAGCAGATTGTCAAAAGCAACAACCTGACGACAATGATGGTAACTCACAATATGCGCGACGCGATAGTCCACGGCGACAGACTGGTAATGCTCTACGACGGCAAAATAATAATAGACATCTCCGGCAAGGCAAAGAAAAACCTAACAACAAAAGACTTGCTCGATATGTTTGAACAGGCCAGCGGAAGCCAGGAAGCCGACGGCGATTTGCTGCTGGGGTGAAGGCGGGGGTTACGTAAGGGCGGGTTTCAAACCCGCCCTTTTGGTTGTATAAAGTGTAACCATTTGCAAGGGTACGTCCGCGCACGACGCGGGGAAACCACCCCGCCCCTGCGGGGGCACCCCTCCACAGAGGGGATGGGGTTTGGACGGGGGTTGCGAGCGCATTAACTCTGTTTCGCGGCTTGTATTGGCAACGCACCTCGCCTCGCCCGGATTGTACGGGGTAAAATTGACAAGCGGCGAAAATTGGCAATCCGGGCGGGGCAAGCCCCGCCCCTACAAGTCGTAGCATAATTTAACACCACCGTCCGTCCACCCCCCCGTCCTCATCCCCTCTGTGGAGGGGTGCCGCCCTCAGGCGGCGGGGTGGTTTCCCCCGCAGGGCGCACCCCTACGTCCAAACCCCCGTCTCTGATATCTGATATTTGATAGCTGTTATCTGAACCAACGTCTCTGATATTTGTTATTTGCTAACTGTTATCTGAACAAATGACATTCGTCATTTGTTAAAACAGTGACAGCTGGTTACTCGCCGGGAGATTGCCGAAGGCTCCGGCGGCTGTCATTACCTCTACAGCGGTGTGCGTTACCTTTGAGCAGCGCGATTCTATTTCGTCAATTGAGGTAAACTCTATCCCGGAGTTCGCGGCGGCGTAGAGTTCCTGCGCGGCGGTGTCGCCAACACCATTCTGCGCTATGAACGGCGCGCGCATAGCCGTTTCGCCCTCGGGGAGGAAGCGTTCGGAATGTGATTTATAGAAATCTATGCCGACTACTGTCAAGCCCTTAGAGTAAAACTCCTCGCAGACTTCGAGCGAATACATAAGGCTCTCGTCAATCGCCGAGAGTTTTTCCGTTTCAGCGCGCTTACGCATAAACTTCAATTTGCGCGATACGGCTTCGGCGCCCTGAACCATTGTTTCAACGTCAAGCGCCTTTGCGCGGATACTGAAATACGCGCAGTAGAACGCCAGCGGCTTATAATACTTAAACCAGGCGATACGCGCCGCCATCATTACATACGCCGCGGCGTGGGCTTTTGGAAACAGGTATTTTATCTTTTTGCAGCTGTCAATATACCAGGCGGGGACTTTCAAATCTTTCATCGCGCTTTCCTGTTCGGGGGACAGTCCCTTGCCCTTGCGAACTTTTTCCATTATGTCAAACGCGTCAACATCTTTCATTCCTTTTGACATCAGATAGAGCATAATGTCGTCGCGGCAGCCTATAACGTCCTCAATCGCAATGCCGGACTGTATAAGGTCTTTAGCGTTACCGAGCCACACATCAGTGCCGTGCGAAAAGCCGGAGAGCCGCACAAGCGTTGAAAGCTTATCGGGGTGAGTATCGGTCAGCATCTGCCTTGTAAAGCCCGTGCCAAATTCGGGGATTGCGAGCGACGTTTCGCCGCTTGAAAACAGCCCGAGCGCGTTAGCGTCGTCAAGCGGTATATCGAGGTAACTAAGCCCCGTGAGGTCTGACAGCATTTTGACCATAGAGGGGTCGTCGTGTCCGAGTATGTCAAGTTTTAAGAGGTTATCCTCCATAGAGTGATAGTCAAAGTGCGTAGTTTCCCACACGGAGTCGCTCTTATCGGCGGGGTGGTGAATCGGGCAGAAATCAGTAATCTCCTTATCGGCGGGAACAATCACTAAGCCGCCGGGGTGCTGGCCTGTAGTTTTCTTTATCCCCTCTAAGGCCTTAGCAATGCGGTTTTCCTCGGCTTTAGGGACTATAAACTTTCTGTCGTCAAAATAATGCTTTACGTAGCCGTAGGCGGTCTTTGACGCTAGCCCGCTAACCGTCCCCGCCTTATAAACGTTGCCCTCGCCGAACAGCTCTATAGTATGCGCGTGGGCTAAAGCCTGATACTCGCCGGAGAAGTTTAGGTCAATATCGGGAACTTTAGCCTTACCGCCGCTGAAACCTAAGAACGTTTCAAAGGGAATGTCAAAACCCTCTTTAACATATTTAGTCCCGCAGGAGCATACGGCGTCCGGCATATCCGCGCCGCAGGCGTAGCCGCTCCCCGCCTCGAAGTCAACGCTCTTGCAGTTAGGGCAACGGTAATGCGCCGGAAGCGCGTTAACCTCCGTAATCCCCGCCAAATACGCGACAAAGCTCGAACCGACGCTACCGCGCGAGCCTACGGGATAGCCCGCCGCCTCGCTCCGCTCAACTAATAAAGCCGCCGAGAGGTATATAACGGAGTAGCCGCGCCCTATAATGCTCTCTAATTCGTCATTTACGCGCTTAGTAATAAACTCCGGAGGGCTAAAACCATACACCCTTTCAAGCTTCGTGAAAACTTTCTCCTTAAAGCGCGTTTCGCAGTCCGGCAGCTCCGGCACAAACAGCTCTTTAGGCAAAAGCGTTATATCGGCGCACATATCGGCTATAAGGTTCGTGTTAGTGATAACAACTTCCGTAGCCTTCTCCTCGCCCAAGTAGCTGAACTCATTCAGGCAGTCGTCAGTAGTACGGTAATAGAGCGGCAAGTCCCTGTCAGCGTCGCTGAACTTCTGCGCCGTTAAGACTTTGCGGAAAATCTCGTCCTCGGGGTTTACGAAATGCACGTCCCCCGTGGCGCAGACGGGCTTTCCGGTAATCTCGCCGAGCCATACTATCCGGCGGTTGAAATTCTTTAGGTCCTCCGTGGTATTAGCCTTGCGCCGCTTTTCCTCCAGCATAAACATATTGTTCGCTATAGGCTGAATCTCAAAGTAATCATAAAACTCGGCGGTTCGCAAAAGCTCGCGGTCGCTCTGCTTGTCCTTGACTTTGGCGAATATTTCGCCCGCTTCGCAGGCAGAGCCTATAAGGATACCCTCGCGGTATTTTATCAGCAGGGACTTGGGAATAATAGCGTGACCCTTGAAAAACTCCAGGTGCGACTTCGATATCAGCGTATAGAGGTTTTTCAAGCCCGTCTGGTTTTTCACAAGCAAAATTATATGGCGCGGATAGCGGCTCCGTTTATCAATCTGCGAGGCAGTGCGTATGGCAAGCGTCACGTCCGCGAGTTCGCCGAGCGTATGAACCCCGTGAACCTCCGAGAGCCGCGCGCGCAGTTTTTCCGTCAAAAGCGAGAGCGTCATAGCGTCGTCGCTCGCCCTGTGGTGGTTAAAACTCGGCAGACCCAAACTGTCGGCAAGGTTCGATAAACCGTATTTAGGAAGCTCCGGGTAAATCGCCTGCGACAGCGAAACCGTATCGACAGCGGGCGCGGTAAAATCTAAGCCCACACGTCCGCAAGCCTCAATCAGCATACCCGTATCGTAGTCGGCGTTATGCGCCACAAGCGTCTTATCGCCCACAAATTTCAAGAAGTCGGGTATAGCCTCGTCCTCAAAGGGCGCGGCAAGCACCATCTGGTCGGTAATCCCCGTAAGCGTGACTATATCGCCGGGTATAGGCATACCGGGGTTTACAAAGGTCTCGTATTTATCGACAATCTCGCCGTTTTTGACGTGTACCGCGCCAATCTCGGTAATGCGGTCTTTTTTGAGGTCAAGCCCGGTAGCTTCAAGGTCAAAGGCTATGTATTCCGTCAAATCGCGCTTTGAATATTCGTCCTCGTTACCGGCGTAGGTTACGACAAGCTTGTCGTCCGTGTCGTTTATAAAATAGCCCTCAACGCCGTAGATTACCTTCACCCCGCTGCCTTTTGCCGCCGAGGCCATTTCAGGAAAGGCGTGTACAACTCCGTGGTCTGTAATCGCGACGGCCTTATGCCCCCAGCGTTTCGCGCTGTCTATAACCTGCTTCGGCTCGCAAAGCGCGTCGAGCGCGCTCATCTTAGTGTGCAGGTGCAGTTCTACTCTTTGCAGGTCGCCCGCGTGTTTTTCCTGCCGCTCGGTTTTGTCGATACGCTCAATTGCCTCCGGCTCCAAAACCATATCGCCGTAATATTTGTCATTGACGCACTTGCCCTGGACGCGGAGCCAGTCGCCGACCTCTACGGGAAGCTCGCCGTTATGCTTAATGTGGATTGACGAGGTAAAATCCGATAGGTCGAAGCTCGTAGTAACCCCCTTGCCTGTTTTCCACTCGCGGCGTTCAAAGGCTATGACTTCGCCCTCGCAGGTTACGCGCCCCATATCGGAGGTTACTTTTGAAAGCTGCTCTGACGCGCCCTTGATGGCTTTAGCCCCAAGCAGGAGCTGACCCCCGCGCTTCTTATTGACCTGCTTTGCGGGGGGAGGCGCGGCAACGGTAATCCGCGCTTCTTTCAGGCCGTATTCCTTAGCTATAAACGCCTCGGCCATTTTCCAGTTGATAGTATTATCACAGCGCAGAGTGATATACATAGCGCGTTTAGCCTCGTCAACGCGAATCTCGGTCACAACAGCCGAATCATCGGTAACTAAGCAGTTGGGAAAAACCTCGCTGAATTTACGTTCCATTATTGCTCCTCTATATCCTTTTCTTTTTTTTATCAAATTTATATGTCGCGCCACTGAACCGCCGCGCAATAACGCGCACGGCGCGGGACGCTTTGATGTCCTTGTACGTTATTCCGGCGCAGTGCGCCGGGGCGGGGCTTGCCCCCGCCCGTCATTGCGAGCCGCGCCAAGCTTTCCAAGCCCAGTACCCTCGTCCAAGCCAACGTAATTATTCATTATCAATTATCAATTGTCAATTGTAATAACGCCGGGGGCGTAACTTACGTATCTGCGGACTGCGGCACTGGATTGCTTCGCGCCTGTACCCCGCGTGTATGTTGAGTTTCCCGGCGCTCGCAATGACGAGCTCTTAAACCCTTAGCGTTTTAATCCGGCTTCTTACATCTCGTTTATCAAATCCAATAAGCCCTCAACGGCCTTAGCCGTCTCCACCTTGCGGATTACCTCGCCTTTGGCGAACAGCGTAGCGTGGACGGGTCCCGCCGCAAGTCCGTAGTCAGCCTCGCGGGCTTCTCCGGGACCGTTTACTTCGCAGCCCATTATGGCTACCGATATATCGCGCTTTGTATCGCTGTAGGCCTTGCGGAACTCCGCTATCACCGCCTCTAAATCCACCTTACAGCGTCCGCAGGTCGGGCAGGAGATTATTTCGAGGCCTCGCGGCTTACGCAGACCCGCTACTCGCAGAATGTCAAGCGCCGTTTCAACTTCGCGCACAGGGTCGCCAGTGAGCGATACGCGGATTGTATCGCCTATACCGCGAAGCAGGAGCGAACCTATGCCCATAGCGGCCTTGACAAGCCCGCTTTGCCCAAAGCCCGCCGCCGTTACGCCAACGTGAAGCGGATAGTCAAATTTCCGCGCGAACGCTTCGTAAGCCTCAACGGTTGTAGGCACGTCCGAGCTTTTCATAGACACGGCAATATCATAAAACCCGGCGGCTTCAAGGAGCCGAACGTGACCCTCTGCGGATTCAACCAACGCCTCCGCCGTAGGCGAGCCGTATTTTGCCAAAAGCTCCGCTTCAAGCGAGCCGGAGTTTACTCCGATACGTATAGGAATCCCGCGCTCCTTGCAAGCGTCCGCGACAAGCCTCACGTATTCGGGCTTCCCTATATTGCCGGGGTTAATGCGAAGCTTCGCAACGCCGTTAGCGGCACAAGTTAAAGCGAGCTTATAATTAAAATGTATATCGGCAACAATAGGAAGCGGCGACCTCCGCGCGATATCGCGAACAGCCTCGGCGGCGGCGTTAGTAGGCACCGCGAGCCGGACAATATCGCAACCCGCCTCCGCTAAACGCTCTATCTGCGCAAGAGTAGCCTCAATATCGCAGGTGTCAGTAGTAGTCATACTCTGAACACTAACACCCGCCCCGCCACCGATTTTTGTACCGTGTACTTGGATTTGTCTTGTCATATTGTTTGAACCCTCTTTTTATAGTTAGCAGTTAACAGTTAACAGTTATCAAATATCAAATATCAGATTTTGTCCGCGCACGGCGCGGGGAAACCACCCCCCGCCTGCGGGCGTACCCCTCCACAGAGGGGATGGGGAAAGGACGTGGGTTGCGCCCTGCGGGGGGCTTGCGTCAACGTAACCCTCGTCCAAACCCTCGTCCAAACCCTCGTCCTCATCCCCTCTGTGGAGGGGTGCCGTCGCAACGGCGGGGTGGTTTCCCCGCCGCAGCGGACGCAACCCCCGTCCAAACTCCACGTCTCTGATATCTGATATTTGATATCTGTTAACTGAACCAACGTCTCTGATATCTGATATTTGATAACTGTTATCTGCTATTGTAATTCTAACAGTTTTTTGTTATAATGTCAATAAGCGAAACATAATAATTATAATTGGGGGTATCCATAGAATATGAAAAACGTTATGATAGTCATTGGCACGCGTCCCGAGGCCATAAAAATGGCACCCGTGTATCACGAGCTTCGCTCGCGGAGTACGCTGAGGACTACGCTCGTCGTCACGGCGCAGCACCGTGAAATGCTTGACCAGGTGCTTAACGCCCTGTCGCTCGTCCCGGACGCCGACCTTGATATAATGAAAAACCGCCAGACTATAAACAATATAATCAGCGCGGTGCTGGAAAAAATGCCCGCCGTGTTTGAGAGTTTTAAGCCGGACGTTCTGCTTGTCCACGGCGATACCGCTACCACGCTCGCCTCGAGCCTCGCGGCCTTTCACGCGGGGATTACCGTTGCCCACGTGGAAGCGGGACTGCGCTCCTGGGATAAAGCCGCGCCGTTCCCGGAGGAGGTTCACAGGCAGATGGTAGACGATATCGCCGATATATATTTCGCCCCCACAACGCTTTCGCGGGCTAACCTCTTAAAGGAGGGCAAGCCGGAGGCCGCGATACACATAACCGGGAATACGGCGATTGACGCGCTGAAACTCACGGTGCGTGAGGATTACAGCTCGCCTGACCTCGACTGGGCGGCGGGTTCGCGCCTGATATTGCTGACGGCGCACAGGCGGGAGAACCAGGGCGCGCCAATGCTGTCAGTTTTCCGCGCGATACGGCGGATTATTGACGACTTCCCCGATGTAAAGGCTATTTACCCGGTTCACCTAAACCCCGTAGTCCGCGAGGCCGCGAACGCCGTGTTCGGGAGCGGCAACGAGCGTGTACGTCTGATAGAGCCGCTTGACGTAATAGATTTCCACAATTTTTTGAAACGCTCATATATGACGCTGACGGACAGCGGCGGCATACAGGAGGAAGCCCCCTCGCTAAACGTCCCCGTACTGGTAGCGCGCGACGTAACGGAGCGCCCCGAGGGCATAAGCGCCGGAACGCTGAAACTCGTAGGAACGGACGAGGAAAACGTCTACAACGCGATAGCGGAGCTTCTAACAAACAACGAACTACGCGAAAAAATGGCAAAGGCCCCAAACCCCTACGGCGACGGCCTCGCGAGTAAGAGAATAGCGGATATACTGGAGGCCTTGTAAGTGAAATTTGAATGGGACGAAGCAAAAAATAAAACAAACATAATAAAACACGGGATTCCATTTGAAACTGCCCAATATGTTTTCTATGATGAAAACGCAATAGTCGTTTATGACGAAGAACATTCAGACGATGAGGAACGATTTGCTATTATCGGAGCGGATAATATATATCGGATACTTATGGTATGTCATTGTTATCGTGAAAACGACAGTATTATAAGAATTATCTCGGCAAGAAAAGCCACCAACAACGAAATTGAACAGTACGGAGGGCAATTATGAAAGCTGAATATGATTTTTCAAAGGGCGTAAAAAACCCTTATTACAAAGAACTGCACCGGGAGATAACAATTCCCGTTGACGCGTATATTTATGAACGCTTTGAGAAAATCGCCAGAGAAAAAGGCGTTTCGATAAATCGCGTCATTAACCGTTGCTTTGATGAATTTTCACAAAAACTTATAAGCGAGGAACTATGAAAATACACTTAATCGGTATCGGCGGGGTGTCAATGTCGCCGCTTGCGTATGTACTGCAAACCTACGGGCATAGCGTCACGGGGAGCGACCGCGATAACAGCGCGGTTGTTGAGGAACTCCGCGCCTCGGGGATACCCGTCACAACCGGGCATTTGCCGGAGAGCGTTCACGGAGCCGACCGCGTAATCCGCACCGCGGCGGCGCGGGACGATAACCCGGAGGTTATTGAGGCGCGTAGGCTCGGTATCCCGCTCGTTGAGCGCGCGGAAGCCTGGGGCGAGATAATGCGCGAATACCCGAATACAATCTGCGTAGCCGGAACCCACGGCAAGACCACCACGACAGGTATGCTCGCCGCGATATTCATTGAGGCGGGACGCGACCCGACGGTTATGATAGGCGGCACGCTCCCCGGGCTGGAGGGCGGCAACTACCGCCTCGGCAAGGGCGGCGATTTTATCTTGGAGGCCGACGAGTATTCCAATTCATTCAGGTTTTTCAAGCCGTCCGTAGCCGTTATTCTGAACGTTGAGTACGACCACCCGGATTTTTTCGCCGATTTTGAGGTTTACAGAAAAGCCTTTACGGATTTTGCGTCGGAAAGCGGTCTTGTATTTACAAACGAGGACCTCGGCGTTAACGCAAAACCTATCGAACAGTTAAAATTCGAGCTTACTATCCCCGGCGACTATAATCAGTCAAACGCAAGCGCGGCCTACGCGGTTGCGCGGCACTGCGGGATTGAGGACGCCGTAATACGAAAAGCGTTAAAGACGTATACGGGAGCAAAACGCCGCTTCGAGCATAAGGGTTTCCTAAACGGCGCGAGGCTTGTAGAGGACTACGCCCACCACCCGGGCGAGCTGTCGGCGGTACTCAAAGCCGCCCGCGAACTTGCCCCCAAGCGGCTCATTATAGCGTTCCAGCCGCATACCTACAGCCGCACCGCCGCGCTCCTGGACGATTTCGCAACCGCGCTCTCCGCGGCAGATTTAGCGGTACTCGTCGAGATTTACGCCGCAAGAGAGGATAACACCTACAACATCTCCGCAAACGATATCGCAAAACGCATACCCGGCGCGGAGTTTTACAAAACCCTCCCGGAAACCGCCGAACGCTTAAGGGCGATAGCAAAAGAGGGCGATTTAATATTAGTAGTAGGAGCGGGAAACATAACCGACCTATGCGGGTTATTGGTATAACCGGCTCGTAGGGGCGAGGCTTGCCTCGCCCGGTAATTT
>JAISJH010000105.1 GCA_031261635.1 Oscillospiraceae bacterium | reverse complement strand
AGCCAGAGGTTGCACTTGCCGTAAAGGTCCTCGCCGTAATTGTCATTAGCAAAGGCAAGAAACGACCCCCGGCGGGAAAACGGTGCGTCAAGCAGGTTAACGAAGTTTGCCATAGTGTAAATCCTCCAAATTTTTTATAGTTAACAGTTATCAAATATCAAATATCAGAGACGTTGGTTTGGACGATGGGTGCGGCACCCCCCGCCTCTGCGGAGGCTTCCCCCCTCTAAAGAGGGGGGCTTTGGAGAGGGCGCACACGTGGGGTTGCGTCCGCTACGGCGGGGAAACCACCCCGCCCCTGCGGGGGAACCCCTCCCAAGAGGGGAATGGGGTTTGGACGGGGTACGAGGTACTGGGACGTGCGGGGGATAACCCCGCGCCGTGCGCGGATAATTCCCCTCTTGGGAGGGGTGGCGCGAAGCGCCGGGGTGGTTTCCCCGCGCCGTGCGCGGACGTAACCCCGTCCACCGTCCCGGCGCATTGCGCCGGGACAGGGCTGGGCTTCGCCCTGCCCGTCTTTGCGAAGCCGCCACCGCACTTGCGATACGTACCTATGATATGCGGCGAAGCAATCCAGGGTTGACGTAGTAGTCTGCGATACGCAAGAACGTAGGACGTAGGACGTAGGCTGTATGTTGTCCTCCCGGCACTGGATTGCTTCGCGCCTGTAACACTGTACGTATCGCAAGCTTACCGGCGCTTCGCAATGACGAACTCTTAAATCGTTAGCGTTTCAATATGCGTTCCAAACCCGCGCCGTGCGTGTCCAAACCCACGTCCCGCGCCGTGCGCGTCATTTGATATTTGATATTTGATATCTGTTATTTGTTATTTCGCCAGTCTTTTCGTATCGCTTGCGAGGACTAGTTCCTCGTCTGTCGGGATTACGAGAACTCTTACTTTGCCTCCGGCTATTGATATGTCGGCCTCTTTGCCTCGTATGTTGTTTTTCTTCGGGTCTACCGTTATTCCCATAAACTCTAAGCCTTTTGTCATATGCTCGCGAATCGGGGGGGAGTTTTCGCCTATTCCCGCCGTGAAAACTATCGCGTCAACGCCGCCCAGCGCGGCCGCGTAGCCCGCTATCAGCTTGCGCCCCTCGTAGTCAAATATATCGAGCGCGAGCCTTGCGCGGGTATTGCCCTTTTCAGCCGCTTCGTCGAGGTCGCGGAAATCGCTTGATACGCCGGATACTCCGAGAACGCCGCTCTTTTTATTTAAGATGTTAGTCATTTCGCCGATGTCGATTTTTTCGCGCGACATAATAAATTCAAGTATAGCCGGGTCAATCGAGCCGGAGCGCGTACCCATTTCGATACCCTCAAGCGGTGTCAGACCCATTGAAGTATCAATACATTTCCCGCCCTTAATCGCGGCGAAGCTTGAACCGTTGCCGAGGTGGCAGGTTATAAGCTTGAACTCCGGGTCATTTTCGCGCCCTAGTATCTGCGCGGCTCTGTGCGAAACGTAGCGGTGCGACGAGCCGTGAAAGCCGTAGCGGCGAAGCTTATAGCGTTCGTAATATTCATACGGCAGCGCGTAGGTATACGCGTGCGGCGGCATAGTCTGGTGAAAGGCGGTGTCGAATACGGCTACCTGCGGCACTCCCGGCATAATCGCCTTGCAAGCGCGGATACCGGCAAGGTTTGCGGGGTTGTGAAGCGGACCGAGCGGTATGCACTCCTCGATTACCGCCTCCACTTCGTCCGTGACGACTACCGACTCCGAGAACTTGTCCGCGCCGTGAAGCACGCGGTGGCCTACGGCGTCTATATCGGACATAGATTTCAGCACGCCGCCCTTATCGGCGGTAAGCGCGGCGAAAACGGCGTTGATTGCGGCGGTATGGTCAGGCATAGGCGTTTCGGTGACGTATTTATCGTCCCCGACCTTGTGAGTGAGTACGGAACCGTCCATACCGATACGCTCGCAAACGCCCTTGGCGGTGACAAGCGGCGCGCCGGACATATCGTAAGTCTGATACTTAAGAGAGGAGGAACCCGCGTTGATAACCAAAATATTCATAGGTGGAATTTTCCTTTCAAGGTGGTTTCAAGTTAGTTAGGGATATTATAGCACATTACGCAGAAAATTGCAAGTAGCTATACAGTTTACAGTTATCAAATATCAAATATCAAATATCAGAGACGGAGGTTTAGACGGGGATACGCCGCGCACGGCGCGGGAAACCACCCCCCGCCTGCGGGCGTACCCCTCCACAGAGGGGATGGGGAATGGACGTGGGATACGCCCTGCGGGGGAACCACCCCGCCGCTACGCGGCACCCCTCCCAAGAGGGGACTTGCGCTCCGCGACCCCCGTCCACCCCCGTCCTCATCCCCTCTGTGGAGGGGTGCCCCCGCAGGGGCGGGGTGGTTTCCCGTGCCGTGCGCGGCGTACCCCCGTCCAAACCCTCCAAAGCCCCCCTCTTTAGAGGGGGGTGCCTCCGCAGAGGCGGGGGGTGTACCCGCGCCGTGCGCGGCGTACCCCCGTCCAAACCTTTCGTCTCTGATATCTGATATTTGCTATCTGTTAACTGAACTAACGTCTCTGATATTTGATATCTGATAACTGTTAAGTGCGAAGCGCAGCGAAGCGAAGGGCTTGACAGTCGCCATAATATGGTGTATAATACTCTACAGCTGACAAATATAAATACTTGGAGGAACCATAATGCACGCTTTCGTGTTAACCGCCGCCGCCAGCCCCGGTATGCTCTCAAACCTTACGACCTTGCTGCCCTTTGTTGTGCTCATCGTTGTATTTTACTTTTTTCTTATCAGACCTGAAAACAAGAAGAAAAAGACAGTCGCGGAGATGCGCAAGTCGCTCTCTGTCGGGACGACTATAACCACTATCGGCGGGATAGTCGGCAAAATCGTCAACATCAAAGACGACGAAATAACCATCGAAACGGGTGCCGACGAGGTACGTTTCACAGTTATGCGCTGGGCTATCTCCGCAACGGGAGCGTCGGCGACAGAATAGATAACAGATATCAAATATCAAATATCAGTTACCGCGCTCGGCGCGGGACGAGGGCTAGGGCGCGTCCGTCGTCCGGTCCCCGTATTTGATATTTGATATTTGCACTCTGATATTTGAATTAACGTCTACCTAAAGGAGATATTATTATGGCAAAGAGCGCGTTTCGCAAGTCGCCCCGTATCGGCGGCGGCGGAGCTATGCCGGGCAGTCAGAGCAATATGCTCAAACAAGCCCAGAAAATGCAGGCCGATATGCTTGCGGCTCAGGAGGCCGTTGAGGCGGCGGAATACTCCGCGACTTCCGGCGGCGGGGCTGTCACGGCCAAAGTTTCAGGAAAGAAAACCCTGCTCGATTTGACTATAGCAAAAGAGGCTATCGACCCGGAGGACAGCGAAATGCTCGTTGACCTCATTATCAGCGCGGTCAACAGCGCGGTTGAACAGGCCGATAACGCTATGGACAACGAAATGGGCAAATTCTCCGGAGGACTGGGATTGATTTAGTTAACAGTTAGCAAATATCAGATATCAGAGACGAGAGTTTGGACGTGGGTTACGAGGTGTCAAATTGACGTTGTGGCTTTGTAGGGGCGAGGCTTGCCTCGCCCGGATTGCGCGGGGTAAAATGGGCAACCGGGGAAAATTGGCAATCCGGGCGGGGCAAGGTGCGTTGCCCCTACAGAGCCGCAACGTCAATTGTTAACTGTTAACTGACTAAAATCCATTGCTTGCAGTTCGTTTTGGCTTATCTCTCGGAAGGTTTCCTCTACCGACTTGAATATCATTATCAATAGCGGGTCGAATTGTATTCCCGAGTCGCCTATTATTATCTCTACGGCTTTTTCGTGCGGCATAGGGTTTTTGTACGGCCGCGCCGATACCAGCGCGTCGTATACGTCGGCTATCGCGAGGATTCTGCCTTGCAGCGGGATTTCCTCTCCCGCGAGCCCTGAGGGGTAGCCGTTGCCGTTCCATTTTTCGTGGTGCGTTCCGGCGAATAGTTTCGCCTGCTCGACAAAGGCGCTGTCGCCGGATTTCTGCCCGATTTGTTCTATTATGCGAACGCCCTCGGTCGTGTGGCGCTTAATCTGTTCAAACTCCTCGTCCGTGAGCCTCCCGGGCTTATTCAGCACAACGTCTGAAACGGCTATTTTGCCGACGTCGTGAAGCTGGACGCTTCGGGCAAGGGTGCGGTCCTCCCAGAGCGATATTTCGTGTTCGTAAATACGCTCTTTTTTCATTTCCTCCAGCAGAACAAAAAAATACTTTTTCGTCCTGTCAAGATGCCCGCCCGTATTCTGGTCGCGGGCTTCAACCATTTCCGCCAGAACCTCGAGCGTAGCTTCCTGGAGCTTTTCTAGCTGCGCCGTGCGCTGTTCCACGAGCTTTGACATATTTTTTTCGTATTCGGCGGTTCGCAAGTGGTTCTCAACGCGCTTCCGCATAACCGGCACGGAAAAGGGCTTTTTGATATAGTCCACCGCGCCGAGCGTCAGCCCCTTAATCTCCGCCGCCTCATCGTCCTGCGCCGTCAGAAATATCACCGGTATCGCCGCCGACCCCGGGTCTTTCTTCAGCGCGCGCAATGTTTCGTAGCCGTCAAGCTCCGGCATATCAACGTCAAGCAAAATCAAATCGGGAGTAACTTTTTCAAGCAGCTTGAAAAGTTTCGCCGCCGCCGAGAATGTGAATACCCGGTACTGCTCCTCAATGGCCTTTTGCCCCATAAGTAAATTAGTCTGATTATCGTCAACGATACAAACGGTTTTGCGCTCCTCTATCATCTGCCGCCTCCTCGGTATGTGATGTGTGGTGGATTGTAAGCTTGCTGAATTTTGTAGGGGCGAGGCTCGCCTCGCCCGGCGGTAGCGGTGGTTTTATAACAGGTTAGATGTATTAAATTACCCGCTCGTTTTCGCCAGTCTCGCGGTAGCCAGCTCCGCCGCGTCCTCGAAATCTCCTACTAATACGCTGTCCGATATCTTTTTTAGCAGCGCGGAACTTTCCGCGCTCCAGTTTTTGGAGTTCAGCGCGTTTAAGGCTATATGCACGCTGTCAACGTCCCAGATATCCGCCGCGTCGGCTATAATTTTCAGCTGTGCCGTTAAAAATTCGGTATCCTCGCTCTCCGCGTCAAGCGTAGCGGCTTCGGACGAGTTTGAGTCCTCCGCTAAATACGCGTCAATCGCTTTTCCGACGGCTTCGAGTTCCAGGAGGAAGCCGGGAACTCCCGCCTCTATCGCGTCGGTGTCGTTTTCCTTGCCGGCGGTTTCAAGAACCAGGGCGGCGGCGGATAAATCGTCCGCGCCTATATTCGCCCCCGCGCTCTTTAGGGCGTGTACGCTTGTTGTAAAGAGCTTTATATCGCGGCTTTCAAGGCACCCGCGGATAGTTTCAGCGTATATCTTAGTATCCTCGGCGAAGGAGGCTATAACCTTTTTATAAAACGGCAGTTCGCCGCCGGAAAGTTGCAGACCTTTTACAACGTTTATGCCCGCCAACTCGGGAAGTTTGTCGTCCGCTCCGGCGCCCTTTTCACCGCGCATTTTTTCATATTCCGAAGCCGATATTTTTAATTGCTTCTCCTTCGGCAGATACTTTTCAAGCACTCCGCGCAGTTTAACCGTGTCGATAGGTTTAGCCAGGAGCGCGTTAAGCCCGGCCTTTATAAACATTTCCTCTACGCCGCGAATTGTATTCGCCGTAAGCGCGATTATCGGGTTTGTGAAGCCGTTCCCGCGTATCTTTGCGGTTGCCTCTACGCCGTCCATTTCCGGCATCATATGGTCCATAAAGATTATGTCAAAATTATGCTCCGAAGCGAGGCGCACAGCCTCCTTGCCGGAGGAACAGGTCTGTATTTCCATTTGATAGGGTATCATCAGTCCCCCGGCTATGATGAGGTTAGTATTGATATCGTCAACAATAAGGACTTTAGCGTCCGGGGCGATAAAGCGCGTAGCCTCCGGCGCGTTGGTGTCGAAGTGACTGACTGATTCGCCGCCGTTTAAGAGGTTTGCGATAGTATGCGGCAGGAACGGCATTTCCACAAACTCAACGTCCTCGGGAAGTTGCTTTTCGCCGTATTCCGCCATTAGAACGAGCGTCGCGCCGCCGCCGTGTAAATCAATAAACCTGCGGGCGTTGTCATACAGGAACGAGGATACAAGCACGAAGTCAAACCTGCCGTGAGTGAGCATATCAAGAAACTCCGAATTGCCGCTCACGCGCGAGCATTTTACGTTCAGCATACCGAGAGTATACTCAACCGAGCGGGCGTAAACGTCGCGCGGCTCGTATATCAGAACGTTATGCTTCGCGGGTTCCGTAACAGCCGCGAGCGGCTCGTCGCTTATTACTTTTTGGCGCACAACGGCCGTGAACGTCGAGCCTTTGCCGTAGACGCTTGTAACGGTTACGTCGCCGCCCATTTCGCGGCAGAGGTTTTTTGTTATCGTAAGCCCCAGACCCGTTCCCTCTATGCCGCGGTTATTGCCCTGGTCAACCTGCGTGAACTCCGCGAACAGCTTTGTTATATCCTCCTCTTTAATCCCCTTGCCGCTGTCCTCTATCTCGAAGCGCAGAAGCGTTCCCTCCGCGTCGTCGTCCGGCAAACGTTGCGCCCGAAGCGCGATATAACCCGCGTCAGTGTACTTGACCGCGTTATTCAGCAAATTCAGCAGTATCTGACGCACACGCGCCATATCGCCCCCGAGGTCGTGAGGTATCGAGCAGTCTATATCCGCTACGAACAGCACGGGCTTCTCAATCAGCCGTATGCGGACTATGCTTATTACATCGTTTATCAGCGAAGAAACCATATACGGAGCCTCGACAAGCTCCATCTGCCCGGATTCTATTTTTGAGAAGTCGAGGATATCGTTAATCAGCGACAGGAGGTTCAGCCCCGCCTGGCGTATGCCCGTTAGAAACTCTTTAACCTTGGGCGTGAGGTTTTCGCGAAGGGCAAGCTCCGACATACCGATTACGGCGTTCATAGGCGTGCGTATTTCGTGTGACATTTTCGCGAGGAAGTTGCTTTTCGCCTTATTCGCGCGCTCTGCCGCGTCGCGGGCTTTTAAGAGGTCTGTAACGTCCGTTGAGGTTATTATATAGCCGTCCTCCTGCCCCTTTTCGTTTGTAAAGAAGCTTGCGCTGCCTTTTAGGTAGCGCCCGGTGCGCTCGATATAAATAATCTCCGGCTCGTAGCCTCCGAGCAGCGCGGCAATGGGGTCGTAGCGCGTCCCGGCGGGATACGCGCTCACGCGGCGGTAGTCCGCGCCTATTACCTCGTCTAAGGTCTTATTCGCTATGCCGAGGCCGTATTCGTTCATATAGATAACGCGCAATTTGCTGTCGATAATAGAGAGCGGTGTTTCGACGCTGTTGACGATACCGTCCGCCATTTCGTTAAAGGCCGAGGCGAGGGTTCCGAACTCGTCCGTGCCGTTTGTCTCGAAGCGGTAGTGGCGTTTACCCGAATGGAACGCCCGCAGGCCGTCTATAAGCCGGTTAATGTTGCCGGTAAGATAGGCCGCGAGCCATACCGCTATGAAAATAACCAGCACTATCAGCCCAAGCGTGAGCAGTCCTAAATGCAGAAGCGACAGGAACAGCGCATCGCCGACTTCCTCGTCGAGCTTTAACTTAGTAGCCTGCGCGGGAGCCGTGAAGTCCTCCAGTCCCGCTCCGACCGCGACAAAGCCAAAGCCCACCCGCGACCAGTTATTTTCAGCCGAGGGCGCGTAGCGTCCCGTATAATACGGTATAGCCGCCGCGGTATTCAGTTTCCACACGCCGCTCCATAGAATATAGAGGCTTCCCGAACCTCCGCGCCGCGTTAAATCGAGCCAGCCGGTGCATTGCGGCGCGTTATTGAGATAGCGTCCGTCAAGCCCCACGTAGCCGTAGCGCGTAAGCTCCGGCGCGATGGTGTGGTCGGGGTCGTTGCCCTCCGGGCTTGTCCGCGCCTGATTGTAAAAAGTCGGCAGGGCGTCGATTAAATTGTAAACCGGCTCTCCGTCAAGGGGATAGTTCAGCAATTCAGCCCAGCCGCTCTTTAAGGCGGCTACACGCTCCTCCGGCGTCATTTGCGCTATATCGTCCGCGGTATAACCCATACTATTCAGCAGGGTGTTGAACTCTGTAACCGTCAGCCAGGGGATTTGCGGCAAACCCGTTTCCGGGTCAAAGCCGGCGATAGAATTATGGCGCGGGTGGGCTATGCTCCGGCACTGATAGTCCCAGATAAAGGCGTAGTTGCCCTCAGCCGCGCTAGGGGTTTCCACGTAACGCTCGCCCGTGGGCGTGATGTGGTCTACAAATTCCATAATGTGGTCGTAGTCCAGCGCGAGCGTGACGTAGCCGATTTTTTCCCCGCCGTCATATACGGGAGCCGCCCAGCGGACTATGCCCTCGAAGCGTATACCGTTAGGGTTTTCTAAACCCGCGTAGGACTGCGCCTCCGGCTCGAAGGCTATATCGTAGCCCCGCGTTTCAGACGCTTCTGCGATTTTCCCGGGGAGGTAGGAACCTATAAAATTCGTACCCACATACGCGCCGATTACGTCCGAGACGTAGATGTCGCCGTCCGTGCCGAGTTTTTCAAGCGCCGGCCAGTAGCTCTCGGCTTTTATAAACGTATTGGCCTTGTCGCTTACGTCCTTTAAGTCGCCTGTTACGAAAAAGTCTTTGTATCTGTCTTTACGCGAAGTTTCGCAGTCTGTAGTGCTAACCTTTACAAGCTCACGACCGTCAAGCCCTATAAAAGTTATCTCGTCATAAAGCGGCGCACGCTCGTATTGCAGATATGTAGCCGCACGGGGGTTAAAAGTCGAGCCGTCGCGGAGCTGTTCGTTCTCCGGGTTTGTCGAGCCGCCTATAGTGTCGCCGAGCGGGATTTGTGTATTTCCCTCCGCGTCAAGCGGTTTTCCTATGTCGTAAACATCGGCGTTTTCCGCGCGTATCCACTCCGTGCCGTCGGCGGACAGCGCGTACGTCGACGGCTTCACGAGCCTCCCGCTCCGGCTCTCCGCAAAGCTCGCGAAAGCGTCCGCGATACGCTCCGCGTCGCCGTAGCACAGGCGCGCAACATAGGCGATATGGAGTATATCCGTATCGCGGTCATATAAAAACTCCGCAAGCTTATTCGCCGTATCGGTAGTAAGCCGCTCGATATTTTCAACCGCCGAAGCATTCAAAGCCTCAACCGCCTCGTCAGTAGCAAGCCGGTTCAGGCTCTCCCCCATCTGCCCAAGCTGCGACCAGGCTATAAACGCCAGAAGCACAAGCGGTATAACCTTAACGGCAATAAAAATAAGCAGAAGCTTAGTCTTAAGATTAAAACGAAATCTATTCAGAAACGTCATTAACGCCTTTTCTACAGACGTTATAAATTTACGCATAAAAATACCTGTTAGTCAGCGCGATATGTAAACAGGCTTATTATACAACATTAGACATAATATTGCAAGCCCTAAATGTGGGGGGATAACAGTTAGCAGATATCAAATATCAGATATCAGAGACGAAAGGCTTGGACGTGGGTACGCCCTGCGGGGGACACCCCCCGCGTCTGCGGACGCTTCCCCCCTCTAAAGAGGGGGGCTTTGGAGGATTTGGACGTGGGTGCGCCCTGCGGGGAAACCACCCTGCCGCTGCGGCGGCACCCCTCCCAAGAGGGGAATAGGCTTGGACGGGGGTTACGTAGGGGCGGGTTTCAAACCCGCCCTCCCCCGCGCCGTGCGCGGACGCGTCCATTCCCCTCCCGGGAGGGAACGCACCGCGTAGCGCCGGGGTGGTTCCCCGCGCCGTGCGCGGGCGCGTCCATCGTCCGCCGTCCCGGCGCAATGCGCCGGGACAGGGCAGGGCTTCGCCCTGCCCATCTTTGCGAAGCCGCCTCCGCACTTGCGATACGTAGTGGTGATATGCGGCGAAGCAATCCAGGGTTGACGTAGGCACCTGCGATACGTAGTCCGTATGTTATCCTCCCGGCACTGGATT
>JAISJH010000106.1 GCA_031261635.1 Oscillospiraceae bacterium | reverse complement strand
AGATTTATGGAAGCCTCAAATATCCGCAATATTGCTATTATTGCTCACGTTGACCACGGTAAGACAACCCTTGTAGATGAAATGCTCAAGCAGGGCGGCGTATTCCGCGATAACCAGGTCGTGCAGGACCGCGTTATGGACTCCGGCGACCTTGAACGCGAACGCGGTATAACTATACTCGCTAAGAATACTTCTATCCAGTTCGGCGATATTAAAGTTAACATTGTCGATACTCCGGGACACGCCGATTTTGGCGGCGAAGTCGAGCGCGTACTCAAAATGGTCAGCGGCGTACTGCTGCTGGTTGACGCGGCCGAGGGACCTATGCCGCAGACGCGCTTTGTGCTGTCAAAGGCTCTTGAACTGGGTCACAGGGTCATTGTCGTCGTCAATAAAATCGACCGCCCCGACGCGCGTATTACCGAGGTTGTTGACGAAGTGCTTGAACTTCTGCTCTCGCTGAACGCTACCGACGACCAGTTTTCCTCGCCTATGCTGTTCTGTTCCGCGCGGCAGGGTACGGCGAGCTTTACGCCGGATATCGCGGGGACTGACCTTGTACCCTTGTTTAATACTATTACCGACTATATTCCCGCGCCTCCGGGCGATGTTTCCGCGCCTCTGCGTATGTTAGTGTCCTCAATTGACTATAATGAATATGTCGGCCGTATCGCTATCGGGCGCGTTGAACAGGGGACATTAAAACAGAACGCGGAGATTACGATTTGCAATTTCCTTGACAGCACGGTAAACCGCAAGGCCAAGGCCGTCAATATCTACGTCCATACCGGGCTAACGAGAACCCCGGTTGAGGAAGTTGCGGCGGGTGAGATTGCCGCTATATCCGGTGTAGGCGAAATAACCATAGGCGACACGATTTGCGTCGGAGGCACTGCCGACCCGCTTCCCTTTGTCGAGATTTCCGCGCCTACTATGGAGATGACCTTTTCAGTTAACGACAGCCCCTTTGCGGGACGTGAGGGGAAGTTTGTCACGAGTAGAAATCTGCGCGACAGGCTTCATAAGGAATTACAAAAGGACGTTTCAATGCGCGTCAGCGAAACGGACACGACCGACGCGTTCATAGTAGCGGGGCGCGGGGAAATGCACCTCTCTATTCTGATTGAAACAATGCGGCGCGAGGGCTACGAGTTCCAGGTTTCGCCGCCGCGCGTGCTGTACCGCGAGGTTGACGGCAAACGCGAGGAACCGCTCGAGCGCGTTGTCTGCGACGTTCCCGAGGAATACGTCGGGGCGGTAATGGAAAAGCTCGGTTCGCGCAAGGGTGAACTTTTAACGATGACGCAGCAGGGGAACCGCACAAAGCTCGAGTTTTTAATCCCGTCGCGGGGGCTGTTCGGTTACAGAAGCGAGTTTTTGACGGACACTCACGGAGACGGCATAATGGCGAGCGTGTTTGACTCCTACGCTCCGTTCAAGGGCGCGGTGGAACGCAGAGGCACAGGCTCGCTCGTAGCGTTTGAAACCGGGGAGAGCGTAGCCTACGGCCTGTTCAACGCTCAGGACAGGGGCGCGTTATTTATAGGCGCGGGAGTTGCGGTCTACGCGGGAATGATAGTAGGCGTATCACCCAAAAACGAGGATATAAACGTAAACGTCTGCAAACGCAAGCAGCTGACAAATATGCGGGCAAGCGGAAGCGACGAGGCTCTGCGCCTGGTTACGCCGCGTAATATGAGCTTAGAGCGTTGTTTAGAGTTCTTAGCGGACGACGAGCTATTGGAAGTAACGCCGGAAAATCTGCGCCTAAGAAAAGCGCAGCTTGACCACAATCTACGGCTTAGGGCTAAGGGTAAAGAGAAAAAGGGATAAATTAAGAGATAATGTTCCAAACTTTTCGCCCCGGCGCCGTGCGCCGTCTGCGTCCCGGCGCCGTGCGCCGTCTACGCCCCGGCGCCGTGCGCCGCCTACGTCCCGGCGCCGTGCGCCGCCTCGTCCCGGCGCCGTGCGCCGCCTTCGTCCCGGCGCACTGCGCCGTCTACGTCCCGGCGCCGCGCGCCGTCTTTGCGAGCCGCGGAACGCTTGCGATACGTAGGAAGTATAGCGGCGAAGCAATCCAGTGCCGGGGGCATAACATACGCCTTACGTGTCTACGTATCTTAGGTTACTACGTCAACCCTGGATTGCTTTGCCGCATTTCCTCTCTACGTGTCGCAAGTGCGGTGGCGGCTTCGCAATGACGGGGGAGGGCGCTTCGCTGATACGGGGTAGGACGAAGTTACGACGACAATCCGGGCGAGGCGAGGTGCGTTGCCCCTACAGTATGAATAAGAAAATACAGAGGGAACAAATGCGAATAAGCTATGACGCGAAAATAACGCTCAGTAGGGCGGGAGACGACGGGCTTTTGCGCTTTGACGCGGCTCTTGACCTTTTGCAGGACTGCGAACAATTCGGCGCGGACGCTATTTGGGAATACACCGACTGGCAGGCCGAGCATAATATCTCTATGTTTCTTGTGTACAGGCAGATACGTCTTACGCGTCTGCCGGAGTATGGTACAGACGTGCAAATGGTTACGTATCCCTATCTCTGCGACAGGATTTTTGGCAAACGCTACTGTCTTATGACGAATGATAAAAACGAAACGCTTGTGGAAAGCTGGGTAAGCGGCGCCTACGTGGAGCTTACTACAGGCGCGGCAGTGCGCGTTCCGATTGAGATTACCCGGTCGGTGGAACTGCACGAGGCTCCCGAGCCGCCTTTTGAGGGACGCAAAGTTGTATTCCCCGCTGACGCCGATTTTAAGACGCTGAAAAGCGGCCTCGTCCGCTACCGTGATACCGATAAGAACGGTCATATGAATAATGCCCGCTACCTCGAATACGCGCTGACCGGCGAAACGTTCACGGCGGCGCGGGTAGAATATAAGCAGCCAGCAAAACGCGGCGACACCTACGAGGTTTTGCAAAGCGGCAACTTCGCAAAGCTCGCGGGGACGGACGGTACGGAATACGCTAGGATTGAGTTTAGAGCTTGAATTTTTGCGCGCACCGGCTTTATGACGAAACAATTTATTGTAAGAGGACACAAAACTATGCAAATCACGATTAACAATAAACAGTACGAAGCCGCCGCCGGGGATACAATCCTCACGGCGGCGCGGGCAAACGGCGTTGATATTCCAACGCTCTGCTACGATGAGCGGGTCGAGATTTACGGCAGCTGCGGCCTGTGCGTCGTGGAGGTTGAGGGTAATCCGAAGCTTGTCAAGAGCTGCGCCACGCCCGTTAGCGAGGGAATGATTGTCAATACCGATACCGAGCGCGTCCGCGAAAGCCGCCGCGTTAACCTTGAACTACTGCTCTCTGACCACAGCGGCGACTGCAAGGGGCCGTGTACGCTCGCCTGTCCCGCCGGAACTGACGTTCAGGGCTACGTGGGGCTTATCGCGAACGGCGAAACCGCCGAGGCGCTAAGGCTGATAAAAGAAAAAATACCCATTCCGGCGGCTATAGGGCGCGTCTGTCCGCACCCCTGCGAAACTGATTGCAGGCGCGGTTTACTGGAGGGCGCGGTTAGTATCCTGCACTTAAAACGTTTTGCGGCCGACAGTGACTTAAAGCTTGAAACGCCCTATTTACCCGCGCTCCCAACGGAAAGCGGTAAGAGCGTCGCGGTAGTCGGCGGCGGTCCCTATGGCTTGTCGGCGGCGTATTATCTGCGCCTACTGGGGCATAGCGTTACGATTTTTGACAGTCAGGCCGAGCTTGGCGGTATGCTTCGCTACGGTATCCCGGAATACAGGCTGCCTAAGGCGGTGCTTGCTAAGGAAATTGATAATATTACTACGGGGCTTGGAATTAGTGTAAAGCCAAACACGTATATAGGTAAAGACGTATCCCTTGACGAGCTACAGCGCGACTTTGACGCTGTGGCGGTCGGCATAGGCGCGTGGGTGTCTACCGGGATTGGCTGTAAAGGCGAGGAGCTTGCGTGTTCCGGCATAAGTTTTCTGCACGGCGGCGACTCCGAACTTGCCCGCGATATTGTAAAGGGCAAAACCGTTACAGTAATCGGCGGCGGCAATACGGCTATGGACGTTTGCAGGACTGCCGTCCGGCACGGCGCTAAGGCCGTCTATAACGTATATCGCAGGACAATAGACGAAATGCCCGCCGACCGCATAGAGATTGACGAGGCGCTCGAGGAAGGCGTTATTTTCAAAAACTTGACAAACCCGGCGGAAATTTTTCACGACAGCGTGAAGCTTCAAATAATGGCTCTCGGCGAACCCGATAAATCCGGCAGACGCGCCCCCGTACCCGTTGAGGGGAGTTTTGAAACGCTTCAGAGCGACGTTGTAATTTTAGCGACCGGGCAGGCCGTGGATTCCGCGTTACTGGGGCTTGATTTAACCAAAAAGGGCGGCATAGCGTATAACCCTGACACTCATCAAACGTCCGTCAGGGGCGTATTTGCCGGGGGCGACTGCGGCAACGATAAAATTTCTATCGCGATTGAGGCTATAGCCGACGGCCACGCCACGGCAGACAGTATTCACGCGTTTTTGAACGGCGACGCTTACGCAAAACCCAATAATTATTATGTCAAGCGTTCGGGCTTTACATTTGAGGATTTCGAGGAGCGGGACGAGATTTTCAGAGCCGCTCTGCCGACACTTGATGTTGAAGTGCGGAAAGATAATTTTGACGCGATATATGAAAACTTTACAGCTGAAACCGCAAAAGCGGAAGCGGAACGCTGTCTGGAGTGCGGTTGCACAGATATATTCGAGTGTAAACTAATTCACTTGACAAACGAATACGGCGCAGACCCGGCGCGGCTTATTAGCGAGCCTAAGCCAAAGACTTCGCAGGAGCGCGCTCACCCGTTTATTTGGCGCGACCCCGGTAAATGCGTTCTCTGCGGTCTCTGCGTGCGAACCTGCGAGGAGTTTGTGGGAGCGGGTGCGCTGGGCTTAGTTGGGCGTGGGATTGACACGGTTGCCGCGCCCTCTATGGAGAAGCCGCTCGCGGATTCCGGCTGCATAGCCTGCGGAACCTGCGTGACGGTTTGCCCGACCGGGGCCTTGCAATTGAAATCCGCGCTTGCGAAAGAGGTTCCGCTCGAGATTGACAATGTGACTGAAAGCGTCTGCCAGTTTTGCGACGTGAAATGCAAAATCCGCTACGAAAAGCGCGGCAGAGCCTTAGTGCGGATAAGCCCCGCCGAGGGCGGCGCGCTCTGCAAGGTAGGACGCTTCGCCTACGACGAGCGCATGTCAAAGGATATGCAGTATACGGAATTGCCGGCGGCGCTGAAGGGGTGATACGTAGGGGCGGGTTTCAAACCCGCCCTTTCCCTCGTCCCGGCGCCGTGCGCCGTCTTTGCGAAGCGCCGCTACGCCCGCGATACGTAGGACGTTACAGGCGCGAAGCAATCCAGTGCCGGGGGGATAACATACGGATTACGTATCGCGGGTTCTGCGTCAACCCTGGATTGCTTCGCCGCATATCACTAACTACGTATCACAAGTGCGGTGGCGGCTTCGCAATGACGGGCAGGGCGTTGCCCTGCCCCCACGGGAGCGGGCGCTTCGCTGTTACGTGGGTTAAGACGAGGTAACGAAGTATATAGCGCAAAAAAGTAAATGCTGTTGCCCCGTTCTATTTGAAATTGCCTCTTGACAAAAATATAGTATTATGGTATAATTTTAATAGATTGCAGAATACATAAGTGTTCAGCAGACACACAAACATCAACCAAGGCAGCGGCCGCAAAGCCTGTGCCTATAAGAGGGAGGTCACTATGAAGTACACAATCGACAAGTCGAAATCCGGCGAAGCGTATACATACGCGGAACTCACCGAGTTGGGCGAGGGGGAATTGTACGCCGAGGCGTTAATTCGGATACGCAAGGAGCTTGGCGGGAAGCCTGTTAGTGTGCCGTTCGCGATAAACAATCAGCCCGGCGGCGGCGAAGTCACTACGGCCTGGGTTGAGCTTGACAAGCTGGGTATGTCGCCCGAGGCGCTTTCCAAAGCCTGGGATTTGCCGCTTGATTATATGCGCGCGACGCACGTGCCGGGTGAGGGCAATTTGCCAAAGGACTTCGCGGAGCTTGAACGGAGGCTCATTGACCCGCTCGTTACGCTAGCAAAAAGCGCGCCGCTATACGCGCGCGACCCCTCCGAACTGGCGTATAGCCTGCTGAAATCGCTGACGGACGCGGGGCAGCTGACATTAGCAAGCGCCGCAAAACTGAGCGGCGTCGAGGAAAGCCAATTGCAGACGTTTTTCAAAGATAAAAACTACGACGCGCTGACGGAAATCGAGCGGTATAGGCTATGCGTGGCTCTGCTGATTGCCGATAGCGCGATAAATAATGCATAGTAAAGCAATCGGGGCGCGTTATCGCGCCTCTTTTTTGTAGTGGTTACGTAGGGGCGGGTTTCAAACCCGCCCTTTTGGTTTTGGCGTTTATAATGACATCGCGCAACCCGGTGGGCGGGTTTGAAACCCGCCCCTACGAACGTGTAACGCAATTTGTCTACTCCCATTTGAAAAGTAGTATTGACAGGCTTGTAAAAACGTGTTATAATATTACATATCGTAGAAAACATAGATGAATTTCTAAGTATATGGTATAATTATAAATAGGGAGAAGTCACACTATGCTCAAACAAATCATAGGCAAACTACAAACCGGCAAAAATTTTGCAACGGGACTTATCACGGGGGTACTACTCACGGCAACGGTAGCCACCGCGTTTGCCGCCACACCGATTAAAGAGGCACTCGTCAGCTTCTACAATGACATTACAATCTACGTCAATGGGTCGTTATTTCAGTCAAGTGTTAAAGACGCTAAAGGCGAACCTGTCTACCCGCTTGTTTATGAGGGCAGAACTTATCTCCCCATTGCCGCAATCGCGGAGGCGTTTGACGTTCCCGCCGCGTGGGACGGGGCAACCCGCAGTATCTACCTTGGCACGAAAGCCGGCGAAACACAGTATATGACGGATATTCTTCCGGCGTATGAAAACAATGGCACAGCGTATTCAACTGGCGTTACTTATGAGGAATACAGCGCGGTTAAGAGTATTGCCGACAGCGGAAAAACCAAAAAATTCGCTTTAGGTGGGGTTGATTATACAGACGGATTCATATTCGATAACAGAACTTCAATCTGGACTGCCGATGTGTGGGCAGTCTGGAATTTGAATGGTCATTATAGTAATTTGACCGCAACGTTATGTCACGTTGACGGTAAAGGAGACGGTGCAACAACTGTTGAGGTATACTTTGATGACGTTTTACATCGGACTATTGAGGTAAAACCCGATATGGCTCCGCAAGAGTTTACGCTCAATCTAAATGGCATCAATCAACTGAAAATCATTCTCACGAAAAACAATGATACAGCGGGGGCGGCATATGGCTTTGGCAATCCTGAGCTAAAATGAACCGCTCACAAAAAAAAGGCGGGTTTGAAACCCGCCCCTATACGCCGCAACGTAAATTTGAAAAGCGGGATTGACCGACTTATAAACACGCACGATAAAACACGCGCTATAAATAAATGCAAAAAGCTTAAAAGTCCGTCATTGCGAAGCACCGATACGCTTGCGATACGTAGGGCGTTACAGGTGCGAAGCAATTCAGTGCCGGGGGGAAAACATACGTATCTGCGGACTGCGGCACTGGATTGCCGCGCCGGTTTCAATTCTACGTATCGCAAGCGTTCCGCGGCTCGCAAAGACGGGCAGGGCGTTGCCCTGCCCCCGCGCACTGCGCGGGGAATCACCCCGCCGCCTACGGCGGCACCCCTCCCAAGAGGGGAATTTGGACGTGGGTTACGCCGCGCACGACGCGGGGAGGGCGGGTTTGAAACCCGCCCCTACGTAATCTCGTCCAAACCTATTCCCCTCTTGGGAGGGGTGCCGCCCGCAGGCGGCGGGGTGGTTTCCCCCGCAGGGCGCAACCCCCGTGTGCGTCCCCCGTAATTGTCAATTATCAATTATCAATTGTCAATTGACCAAACCCCCGTCTCTGATATTTGATATTTGCTAACTGTTAACTATATCAGTCTTGCAGCCAGTTGCGTAGCATTGATACCGCTGAACCGGCGTCGCGTTGTATGAACTTTTCTAGTTCGACCATAGCCTCGGTTTTGGTTTCCTCGCCGCCTGTAAGGGGCTTTAGCGGAACGCCTTTTTCGTCGAGAACCAGTTCCGCGTTAGCCACCGACTGCGCGAGGGCTTCGGAAGCGGCTACCGCGGCGTCCGCCATTGCTATAGCCTCGGCTTCGGAGGCCTGGGCGGCGGCTATAGCCTCGGCTTCGGCGGCTTCGTCTATCGTTATATCTATCAGGCCAATACCCGGGACGTAGCCGAACTGCCCGGCGGCGGCACGGGCGGCGTCGGCCTCCGCAACCGCCTGCGCGGAGATTGACCGCGCCTCCTCCTCTTTTCTGTGTTCGATTGTTTTCACTATCGAGCGCAGGAACACGAGCGCGATAATCAACAGCGTCAGCAGTATCGCGCCGATGATTATAAGCCGTATGAGGTCTTTATCGCGCTGAATTTGAATAATAGTCTGCTGAAGTTCAAGCGCCGCTTTGAGTTCGTTTGATTCGGGAAAGGGAAACGCTTTTACTGATACCGCCATCGGGAAAGCCACTATATCAACTCCTATTGCCGCCGCAACTATTTCTTGTACGTCCGTTAAGTAGTCTATGTCGGGGTTTAGTACAGTTGTATCAAGGTTTACGCCCACCGAGAGGCTGACTATTTTGCCGGGAGCGTTTTCTGTCTGCGTATGCAGTTCGTTCAGCTCGTAGTTAATTTCCTCGAGAGCTTTATAGTAGCGGTCGTCGTCGCCGAGGTCGCCGTAGGGGTATTCGGCTGTACCGAGACCGTTAGTATCCGTCCCGGGTATGCCGCCCTCGAGGTCGCCGGAGCGTACCGCTTCGTACAGCTTCGAGCTGCTTATCGCAAGCCCCTCCGTCATTCCCGGTACAGGCGGCGACCATTCGGTATTGTCCGTACTCACGCGGTCGAAGTCAAGCACGGCGTTGACTATGGCGGCGAAGTGGTTAGGTCCGAATATCGGGGTAAGCAAACGCTGTATCTGTTCGTTTAACTGGTCCTGAACGGCTATCTTATAAAGCTGTTGGTTCTCTATATCAACCAGTACGGGTTTATCTGAAACGGTATAGTAGTTAAAATGCGTATCGACAATAGACAGGTTTTCCTTAAGCAGTTCCGGCACCGAAGCGAGGGCTATCTCGGTAATCGCGTAAACGTCGGTATCGGAGAGCGTGTCGTCATTCGCGACTTTAACGGTTATCTGCGCCTGGCTGGGCTTCTTGTTCTTTTCCGAGATGATAAACGCGGACTTTTCCGGCAGGGTTATGATAACCCACGCGGCGTCAATCTTCGGCGACTGCTGAATAGTCGTCGCGATATTCTGCCCTAGGAACAGTTGCTGTAGAATACGCCTGTCGCTGTCGGTAACGTTCATACCGCTGACCATAGTTTGGTAAACGGAGTAATCAAAGCCCGTGGCCTCCAGAGTATCGTTCGCGGCGAGCCTCATAGCGACGTCGTTTTGAATTTTCGCGGGTACGAGGATTGTGTTAGCCGTGGTCTTATACGGTATACCCATTTCGTCAAGCACAGCGAGGACTTCACCCGCCTGCGCGGCGGGAAGTCCGGAGTAGAGTACCTCGTATTCGGTTCGGCTGAGAATAACCGTAAGTATGATTGATAAAACCAATATCGCGCCGAGAATCAGTATATAGCGCAGACGTTCCCCGGAGGTCAGTTTCCCCCAAAAATCGCGTATTGACTTCAAAATATTGTCCAGAAACTTCGGCATAGTGCATATACCCCTTTGCAAGATATACTATAACACTTTTCGCGGTGTTTTTCAAGTCCAATTTATCACAAAACCTACATTTTTTGTAGAAATTCGCTCCTCTATGCCCTTGTAACACTTTTGGGCTTGTGGAAATATAATGCAAGTGTACACATTTATCCAAAGTTCCTCCCGCTTCCGTATCAATCTGTCAACCGGTCCATAACGATGAAAGGAAATCAAGCTATGAACTACAACTTATACGACACTTCTTTGCCGAGCTGGGCATATAACCCCGACCCGCTGTACAGCAGCGGCGTTACTAACGATTACTGCTGTCATCAAAGCTGTTGCTGCTACAACAACGGCACAGGCGTAGGCGGCGCAACGGACGTTCCGACGAGCGTTCTCCCCGCTGCCACTGTTACCCCGGCGGTAACGATACCGCTCTACGACAAATGCGGCTGCCCGCTGAAAACGATTTTCCTGCCCGCGGGCTTCACGCCCGTCCTCCCCGCAACCTACGCCGCCAACAGCGTGGGCGGCGCAAGTAGCGGCTACAATTACGGCAATTGCTGTTACAGTTAACAGATATCAAATATCAAATATCAGAGACGATGAGTCAGATAACAGATATCAGATATCAAATATCAGAGACGGGGGTTTGGACGTGGGTTGCGGGGACGCGTCGCGGGTTGCACCCGCTGTGTAGGGGCGAGGCTTGCCTCGCCCGGATTGCGTAACCCGCGTGTGCGCCCCCTACGTCCCGGCGCAGTGCGCCGTCGTTGCGAGCGCCGCCGCACTTGCGATACGTAGGACGTTAAGGCGCGAAGCAATCCAGTGCCGCAGTCCGCAGATACGTATGTTACACTCCCGGCACTGGATTGCTTCGCGCCTGTAACGTCCTACGTATCGCAGACTTACCGGCGCTCGCAAAGACGGCGCACGGCGCCGGGACGCAATCCGGGCGAGGCGAGGTGCGTTGCCCCTACAGACCTGTGCCACGCCCTACCCCGTCCCGCGCCGTGCGCGGCGTACCCTCGTCCAAACCCCACGTCTCTGATATTTGATATTTGATAACTGTTAACTGGATTTAATAACTGTTATTTGAAACTCCGTCCGTAGTAGAACAGGTATTGCTGCAACACTCCGGCGTAGCCGTCGAAGCGTTCGTCGGGGAAATGCCCGTTGAAATGCTCTTTTTCGACACGGCGAATCCATACGTCTCTCGGGAACGCGGACTTGTGACCCAGACCGTAGAGGCAGATGCAGTCGGCGACTTTGTTGCCTATGCCTTTTATTGCGAGAAGCTGTTTTTTCGCGTTTTCGTAGGTTTGGGCTTTGAGCGCGTCGGTAAAGTCGCGGCTTTTGAAATGTTCGGCGGCGTTAACTATGTAGCTGTCACGGTAGCCCAGTCCGAGGCCTTGCAAGCCGTCAGGCGTTATCTCGCCCGGGTCGGGAAGCCGTCCGTAGCGCTCCGTTATACGTTTCAGGCACCCGCGTATACGCGGGATATTGTTGTTTTGCGAGATAATAAACGACAACGCGGTTTCCCAAAGCTCCTGCTTTAGTATACGGATACCCGAACTATATCGCGCTGAATTGCCAAGATATGGCAAATCGCAACTCACTGCGACATTATAGCACACTTCATAGTTAAAGTCAATATCAAAATAGTCATTCCAGAAAATATTTTTTTCCTCCTCGCTACAGTCAAGCTCTATGCCGTCCTCAAGCTGAACGGCGGTAAGAATTTTACCGAAGGCGGGAATGACGAAGGTGCCGGGTGCCGGGTTTTCCCACAGGAAACACTGACCGCTGGCGGCGATTTTGGCAAGGTCAAGCTGCGGGGTTTTAATAATCTGCATAGGCGAGCTTCTTCCATCTTAAAAAATACGCGGCGTATTTGTAGCGTTCGGCGAGGTCTTTTAGTTCCGCCTGTTCCGCTGAAAATTTCGTTATAAACTTATTGTCCGCGTCGATATAAAAACCCTTACTGCTGATAACGGGTAGCACCGCTAAGGTTTCGCGGGCAAGCTGAAAAATCCCGGAGCCGCCCATATCGCCGAGTTCAAACAGCTTCGGCAACAGGAAGCAGGGGCTTAAGGTATCGCCGCTGCCGGCGAAATCGCCGCCCAGCCCCGGCTTCGCGGCGGCGTTTGCGTAAATCAGATAGGGCGCGGTATAGAGGGCGCGTTGCCCGCTGTTGCCCTTGAACGATATATCGAGTTCGCTATAGGCCGTATTATCGCTCCCGAGCGCGGGCTTGCCGCCGCCGAATACTATGAACACGATAGGTTCCGGGCGGTTGTTGATGTATTCGGCAAGTTGGGACAGGTATTTGGCGGTGCTTTGTATATTATACAGATAGTTGTTGACGATTATAAAATTTTCATCTGACAGTTTCCCCTGTTTCAGATAGGGGCGCGTGTAGAGTTTTTCGTCCGCTTGACTGTTTTGCTGATACGTTACGCTGAAACTGAAATACGGAGCGTCATCATTGTATTTCCCAAACAAAGCGGCAACCTCCGGGAACAGGGTAACGCCCTGCACCGCTTCCGCGTCGTCCTCTGAAAAGCTGTAGTTATCAAAACCGAGATACTCATTGACGTGACCGCGGTTAAACAGCCGCGCGGAATAGGGAAACGCGCCCTCCGCGTAATAACCCTGCGATTTAAGATAGCGCACGAAGCTCTCGGTGCTTGACCTGTAGCCCTTTTCAACCTGCGGGTAGCCTGTCAGAAACGCCCATTCGGTATCGGTGTTGTCAATGCCGGACGCGTTAGTAACGAGTTCCCCGGCGTAGGATTTCGATTTCAGCTCCTTGAAGTCAGCGTAAGGGTCGATGTCAAATTTCACGCCGAGCGCGCCTAAGTCCGTGAAGGACTCGCACATTACGGCGATGATGTTGACCTTTTTAGTGTTCGGCATATCGAGGTCGGCAAAACCCGCGATAATTTCAGCTCCGCGCTTCTCCGTGTATCCGTCAGGCGGCTCGACCTTTTGCGTGTACGCGCTTCGCAAAAAGGGATATACGAACCCGAGCGAGGTAAACTCCGGGTACGCGGAGTTTGCGTCCAAGGTAACGGCTAGCGAGGCGTCCTCCGCTACAGCGTCCGACGTATAAAGATTTACGGAAATCAGCAGAACGCAGAGTGTCAGTATCAGCCCTACGGTGCGGAACGTTCCGCGCTTTATCCGCCCCGAAGCGATTACGGACAGCGCGACCGCCCCCGCGATTACCGCGAGAAGCACGATTATCAAAAGCGGAGAGGGCAGCAGTCCGCGAAGTATCGCCGCGCCGTCGTGAAATAATGTTAAGTCGTTAAAAAGAAACACGTCGCCGCGATAGGTTATCTTATAAAGATTAACGCAGGACGGCACAAGCACCGCGAGCGCGGTAACGGTAAACGACAGCCACACCCTGTTAGAAATAAAGTACAGCGCAAAGAGCAGCAGTATCCCCGGCAGAATATTCAGAACCAGCAGCAGCGGAGCGCGGAGGTATTCCGCGAACAGCGTTATTCCGACGGCTTCGCTTGCGATATAGAGCGCGGCGGTTCCGATAACCGCGCCGATAACGATTAACAGCGCAAAGGTTCTGCACGCAGAGGTGATGTTGTGCCTCCGCGCCTCTCCGGGCGTTGGGAATACTTTGCCCTGGCTTACGTGCGAGCTTTCCGCGTTGATTGTGAGGCTTCGCCGTACCCCGTCAATAACGCGGTTAGGCTTAGTATGGCGCACCGCCTCGCGGTAGAGCGCGTCATAATCTGAAAAGGCCGTGTAGGTTCCGCGCAGTAAGTCGAAAGGGTTTGCGATAAGCGCGGCTCCGTACTTTTCCGCGAGCGGGCGTATAACCTGCTCCGGCGCGGCGGACAGCCACAGCGATTTGCCCCAGTCCGGGCGCGGTGACAACTGCGACACCCTGCGCGATTTCCAGTAGTTCGCTATGCGTACCTGCGCCTTTGGCACGGACGCTAAAAAACGCCAGCGGGTACGGTAATACTTCTCGTCCGTTACCGCTCCGCAAGCGTGTAGTATACTATAGTACAGGCGGTACAAAAAATACCGCAGAAGCCACGGCTGACGGCGCAGGCAGTAGTGGTATAATCCCGCGTCGAGCCGCCCCGTTCCGAATACCTGTTCAAATATGTAGTATAATCTCACGTGTCCTTATCCGTTTCCCGCGTTTTCTTTAGGTTGCCCTGTTTTTCAGCCCGCCGCGCAAGTTCCGCCTGAATATCGCCGAGAGGCACGTCAAGCTCAACCAGCGCAATCACAAGGTGATAGAGCAGGTCGCAGACTTCGCCGGTAAACTCCGCGCCGGTGCCGCCGCGTTCAAGGTTCTTAGCGGCGATAATAGTTTCCGCGGCTTCCTCGCCGATTTTTTTGAGTATCTTATCAAGCCCCGCCCCGAACAGGTACGAGCTGTAAGAGTTCTCGGCGGGTGTGCGTTTGCGCTCCTCCGCGATTGCGTAGAGGGTGGTAAGTTCTGTCATATCGCGTCCTTTTGTTGTGTGATTTCAGAGAGCTGTTGTGTGCAGAATGATTTTAATACCGGCATATCGTCGGTAACTGTTTCCCAGAGCGTTTTCATATTGAACTCGCCGTAGTGGTGCGCCGCGACATTTCGCATTGCCTTGATTTCTTTCCATATTATCTCTGTATGCGTTTCTTTGAAATCATCGGATAAATGCGTGACTAATTCCCCGATTTGAATAATACACATACTAATCGCGTTTTTTGATGTTACGTCAGAAAATAGTGTTTCGAGTGTAACAGCCCGCTCATTTACAGTAAGCGCAATCTCGTCGATATACTGAATAATCTTTATCAATAGCTTTCTATCTTGAGCGTTCATATAGTACAACCTCATCGGTAACGTCCCCGAGGAGAACGGAGTTTTTCAAATCTTCATAGTTGACCACATCAACGGGAGTGCCTAAGTTTTCCTCCAAATCAGATACAAAACCAAAAAATTTTATCCCGCGTATCGCGCCCTTGTCAATCAAAAAGTCCACGTCGCTGTCGGCGCGTTGTTCGCCTCTTGCGTAGGAGCCGAACAGGGCGAGTTTATCCACGCCGTACTGCTGCGCTAAGGGTACGGCGATATCTTTTATCTCGCTGATTGTATACGGCGTGTTCATAATCAGTCCCTCGGCGGCAGGGTTAATTCAGTGTAGAAGCAACTTGTTTCGCCTGTGTGGCAGGCGGGGCCGTCCGGGCGCACTTTCAGGAGGATTGTGTCGTTATCGCAGTCGGCGAATACCTGCCGGACGTGGAGGTAATTGCCGCTTGTCGCGCCTTTGTTCCAGAGTTCGCGGCGGCTTCGCGACCAGAACCACGCGGTTCCCGTTGTTATCGTCAGCCCGAGTGCCTCCTCGTTTGTATAGGCAAGCATAAGCACAGCCCCGGAGTCCGCGTCTTGGGCTATGACAGGTATTAGTTCCGAATGAGTGAAAAATCTTGACAGATTTATACTACTCATAACTCAACCGCTATGCCGTTTATGACAATATCGTCGAGCGGCGCGTCCGAGCGGTTGGTTTTAACCTCGCAGATTACGTCTAGCGTCGGGTAGCCGTCAACGAGTTTGCCGAAGGCGGCGTAGTTGCCGTCGAGGAAGGTTGAGTCCTCGTGAACTATGAAAAACTGGCAGCCCGCGCTGTCCGGGTCGCTTGCGCGCGCCATAGAGATAACCCCGCGAGTGTGCGAAAGGTTATTTTCAAAGCCGTTAGCGGAGAACTCGCCTTTGATATTCCAGCCGGGGTCGCCGGTGCCGTCGCCCTCGGGGCAGCCGCCCTGCGCCATAAAGCCGCTTATTACCCTGTGGAACGTCAGTCCGTTATAAAACCCGCTCTGGGCGAGTTTAAGGTAGTTGGCGACGGTTTCAGGCGCGAGTTTCGGGTACAGTTCAAGCCGCAGGTCGCCCTTGGCGGTAGATATATTTACAATTGGATTAGCCATTAAAAAACTCCCTATCTGATATTTAATATTTGCTAACTGTTAACTGATAATTGTTCACAGAACAATTATCTATGCCTCGGGTGTTCTTTGACGAACATAGCGGCCTTTGTAACCGCGATAGTGATATCGGCGACTTTCTGCGAAGCGGCGAGCATAGCCTTGCTCATAGCCTCGCCGGGTTCCGTGACTACGTATTGCGACTTAAACGAGTTCAGCGCGACTGCCTTGACGTCCATACGGCAGCGGGCGCACTCGCAACAGCCTACTTTTGTTATTATCGCGTCAAGGTACTGCTCAATCATACCTTCGGCGACATTGGTTAATATAAGTTTAGGCTCCTGCTTTTGCATAGTATCCATAATTTTATCTCCTCAACGTTCTTTTAGTTTTCGTTCAATCTCGCGCGTAGCGTCGCGTTTGGCGGCAACATCGCGCTTGTCGTAAAGCTTTTTGCCTTTGCACAGCCCGAGTTCGAGTTTTACAAGACTGTCTTTGAGGTATACCGCGAGCGGAACGACCGTGTAACCGCTTCGCTGAACCTCCGCGCCCCATTTGCGAATCTCTGATTTATGCAGCAGAAGCCGCCGCTCGCGCAGGGGGTCGGGGTTGAAAATGTTACCCTCTTTATAGGGGCTTATGTGCATACCGTGAACCATACACTCGCCGTTTTTGAATACGCAGTAAGCGTCCTTAAGGTTCAGACTGCCCTTGCGGACGGACTTGACCTCCGTCCCGGTCAGGGCAATGCCGACCTCGAGTTTATCCTCAACGTAATACTCGTGGTAAGCGGAGCGGTTAGACGAAACAAGTTTTGTGCCTTTTTGCATTGTCGTTCCTTTTTTATGTTGTTGCGGTTCGTAGGGGCGGGTTTCAAACCCGCCCTTGACGGGGGTAGGACGCGCACGGCGCGGGAAACCACCCCGCCGCCTGCGGGCGGCACCCCTCCACAGAGGGGATAAGGACGAGGGTTTAGATACGAACGCAACCCACGTCCTATCCTTTCGTCTCTGATATTTGATATCTGATAACTGTTAACTGAACTATCGTCTCTGATATTTGATATTTGATAACTGTTAACTGAACTATCGTCTCTGATATTTGATATCTGATAGCTGTTAACTGAACTATCGTCTCTGATATCTGATATCTGATATCTGATATCTGATATCTGATAACTGTTAACTGAACTATCGTCTCTGATATTTGATATTTGATAACTGTTAATTATTCTTTCGTTGCCGCGTATTTAATCAAATCCAGCAGCTTGTTGCTGTAGCCCCATTCGTTGTCGTACCAGCTTACGAGTTTTACGAAGGTCGGCGTTAGGGCTATGCCCGCCTGCGCGTCGAAGATTGACGTGTGGGCGTCGCCTATGAAGTCGCTTGAAACGACCTGCTCGTCTGTATAGGCGAGTATGCCCTTTAAGGGACCGTCGGCGGCGGCCTTTACAACCGCGCAGATTTCAGCGTAGCTCGCGCCTTTTGCGAGGTTTACCGTTAGGTCAACGACTGAAACGTCGAGGGTAGGTACGCGGAACGACATACCCGTGAGCTTGCCGTTCAGCGAGGGGATAACTTTGCCTACAGCCTTAGCCGCGCCCGTAGACGAGGGAATGATATTGCCGCTTGCGGCTCTGCCTCCGCGCCAGTCTTTTTGCGATACTCCGTCAACCGTCTTTTGCGTTGCCGTAGTGCTGTGAACGGTCGTCATAAGACCGTCCGTAATGCCAAAAGCGTCGTGAATGACTTTAGCGAGCGGCGCGAGGCAGTTAGTAGTACAGCTCGCGTTAGAGATAACCGTCATAGACTTGTCGTAAACGTCCTCGTTAACGCCCATAACGAACATAGGCGCGTCGCCGGAGGGCGCGGAGATGACCACGTGTTTCGCACCCGCCTTGATATGCGCCTCCGCCTTGTCAATGGTTGTGAACAGGCCTGTGCTTTCGACGATATAGTCCGCGCCGAGCGTACCCCAGGGGAGGTTTGCCGGGTCGCGCTCCGCCGTGACCTGTATAGCCTTACCGTTTACGATAAGGTGCGTGTCGTCGTGACTTACTTCGCCCTTGAACGCGCCGTGGATAGAGTCGTACTTGAGCATATACGCCATATATTCGGGACTGATGAGGTCGTTAATACCCACGAACTCAACGTCGCCGCGCTGTATGCCCGCTCTGAAAACAAGGCGCCCTATACGCCCGAAGCCGTTAATGCCAATGCGAACCGCCATAGTTGTACCCTCCAAATTGTATAATTAGTATATTGTAACCATAACACTCTATCTATTATAACCTAAATCGCTAAAGATTGCAAGCGTTATTATTAACAAATAACAGATATTAAATAACAGTTAACAAATATCAAATATCAGAGACGAGAGTTTGGACGTGGGTTGCGTCCTGCGGGGGACACCCCCCGCGCCGTGCGCGGGGTGCGCCGTCCCGGCGCACCGTCATTGCGAAGCACCGGTAAGCCCGCGATACGTAGGGCGTTACAGGTGCGAAGCAATCCAGTGCCGGGGGGACAACATACGTATGTATCGCAGGTGCCTACGTCAACCCTGGATTGCTTCGCCGCATATCATCGGTACGTATCGCAAGTGCGATGGCGGCTTCGCAAAGACGGGCTAGGCTTCGCCAAGCCCTGTCCCGGCGCATTGCGCCGGGACGGCGGACGGGGTTACGTCCGCGCACGGCGCGGGGAACCACCCCGCCGCTTCGCGGCACCCCTCCCAAGAGGGGAATTTGCGAGGGAC
The DNA here is from genome assembly GCA_031261635.1 of Oscillospiraceae bacterium. GTDB lineage: Bacteria > Bacillota > Clostridia > Oscillospirales > Oscillospiraceae > JAISJH01. The sequence continues at coordinate 3,310 of JAISJH010000106.1, read as the reverse complement.
AACCCCCGCCGCCTGCGGGCGGCACCCCCTTCTCCGGAAGGGGGCTTTTTTGGTTGGACGAGGGTTGCGAGGGGAGCGTCCCGCGTCCAATCCCCTGCCCCCTTCCGTGAAGGGGGTGCCTCCGCAGAGGCGGGGGGTGTCCCCCGCAGGGCGCAACCCTCGTCCAAACTCTCGTCTCTGATATTTGATATTTGCTAACTGTTAACTGAACCATCGTCTCTGATATTTGATATTTGATAACTGTTAACTGTTACAACATCGCAACTCTTTCCGCGTGGCGGCCTCCCTCGAAGGGGGTTTCGAGGAAACTTGCAACTATGTCTATTGCCTCCGCGGGTTCGGTTATTCTCGCTCCCAGGGCTAGGACGTTTGCGTTATTGTGTTTGCGCGACATTTCAGCCATATAGGGCGTGGTGCAGTTTGCGGCGCGTACTCCGGGGATTTTGTTTGCCGCTATTGATATGCCTATGCCGGTGCCGCAGATTGCTATGCCTTTTTCGCAGTTTCCGGAGGCTACGGCGCGGCCTACGGCTTTTCCGTATATCGGGTAATCGACGCTTTCAGCGGAGTTTGTGCCGTAGTCGCTGTATTCAAGCCCGCGTGAGGTCAGATACTTCGCGATTTCGAGTTTAAGCGGGTAGCCCGCGTGGTCACAGCCTAACGCTATCATATTCCGAATACTCCCGCAAGTAGATTGTGGTCCATTAGAAACCTTGTCAGTATAGTCTTATTCAGCACGGCTTCGGGTATAGCCGCGCCGAAGAAGCGGAGCGCCCAGCCAATCGCGAGGCAGAAAATCAAGCCCTTAAGGAAGCCGAAGGACGCGCCGCCGACTTTGTTTATTAGGTGCAGTCCCGGCAGGTTGAACGCGAGGTTCAGCAGCCGCGATATTACCGTTACGGCAATTATAATCAGCAGAAACGATATTGTAAGCGTAACCACATAGGCAAAGAGGGCGGACAGGCGGTCAACCATACCCTCGCGAAGCTCGTAGTTCGCGGACATAAAGCGCCGGTTGAACTCCTTCGCGAGCTTGCTTGCGGCTCCCGAGAGTATACCTATCTGGTGAAGCGCGTTTTCGCTAATCGTCTGCACTTCGGGACCTTTTGGGTATGCCTCGTAGTCCTTAGCCGCCGCGTCGACCGATTTATCGACAAGCCCGCTGACAAAGGGGCGCAAAGCCGGCTCAAACTGCGCGGAATAGTTATTGGCGACGTAGTTAGCCCCCCAAAACGCTATTATCAGCGCAAGTATTCCTGTAACCGCGAGTATCAAGCCGCGGTCGTAGCCGCGCCAGACGCACCAGCCCAAAATAGCGAGCAAAACGAGGTCAAGCAATAGGTTCATCAATAAACTCTCCATTTATGTAGTTTACGGTTTTTTCACTGAATGTAAGGGTAAGCCCCGGGTTAAACGCGTAGCCTTTGAGCGCGCCGGCGTTGAACGTTATACCCGCCACTTCGCGGGCGAAGCCGTCGGTTATCGTTACCGCAGAGTTGCCGATTAGCGCGATACGGTTGTTTTCAAGGTATTTTATATCGTAAAAAGCTCCGCGCTCCGGCGCGTTGTAAGAACCCTGCTCCGTTTCGTTGCCGAGGGAGAATACGCGAAGCCTGAAACCCGCCTCCGTCCCGGCCGTCAGAACCGCGAGCGCGTTGTGAGAGGGCGAAACGTCGGCCGCGAGTACATAGCCCTCGCTCGACTGCCACTTATAGAGCGCGGTTCCCGAGCCGTCCGTGACGGTTACGACGCCTAAAAAACCCGCTTCCTCTGAAATAAGAGCCGAGTAGCCCGCTGAAACCGTCTCGACAGCGCTGTCCGCCCCGGCGGCAGGTTCAAGCGTCCGAAGATAAACGGCAAGAGCCGTTATAACAGCCGCCGCAAATATAACCGCCGCAATCTTACGAGCCATAATTCTCCTAAATAACAGTTATCAAATATCAAATATCAGAGACGGGGGTTCAGTTAGCAGATAGCAAATATCAGATATCAGAGACGAGGGTTCAGTTAGCAGATAGCAAATATCAAATATCAGAGACGGGAGTTTGGACGATGGGTGCGTCCTGCGGGGGAAACCACCCCGCCGCCTGCGGGCGGCACCCCTCCCAAGAGGGGAATAGGACGTGGGTTGGACGTGGGTTGCGTGGCGCGGGGCGCGGGGGGCTGGGCAGGGCTTGCCCTGCCCAGCCCGTCATTGCGAAGCACCGGTACGCTTGCGATACGTAGAACGTTACAGGTGCGAAGCAATCCAGTGCCGGGGGGATAACATACGGTCTACGCAACCTGCGTCCAAACTCCCGTCTCTGATATTTGATATTTGATAACTGTTAACTAACATCTGCTATCTGATAACTGGTTCCAGTCAAATATAGTCCCTGCGGGGGGGCTGTTGGGCCTGCTAGTGAGCGTTTGCGTGATTGTAGTATGCTTGCTATGTCGCCGGGGGATATTTTGCCTATTCCGGCGTAGTAGATTGTGCCTATGAAACTCCGCGCCATTTTGTATAGGAAGCCGTCCGCTGATACTTTACATTCTATTATACCATTATTTTCAGAAATGTCAAATGTATAAACTGTCCTAACGGTTGTTTTAACGTCGGTTCCTACACAGCGGAGGGCGGCGAAATCGTGAGTGCCGGTAAATTCGGCCGCGGCGTCCCGCATTGCGCCTATATTAAGAGTTCGCGGGATATGCCAGACGCGGTTGACGAGGAAAGGGTCGGCGTGCTGTGTGTTTAAGATTTTGTATGTATATTCTTTGGAAACGCAACTGAATACAGCGTGAAAATCAAGCGGAACCTCCCGAGCGGCAAAAACGACGACATCTGCGGGAAGCAGGGCGTTGAGCGCAAGCGGCAGTCTATCGGGCGGAACCGATAGGGTATCACTGCGGAAATTCGCCGTATAGTCCAGAGCGTGAACGCCGCTGTCGGTGCGCCCGCAGCCTATGACGGCGGTATCCGCGCCCGTGAGCGTGGAAATCGCCGCCTCCAGCAGTCCCTGAATAGTAACAGCGTTCAGCTGACGCTGAAAGCCGTGATAGGCCGTGCCGTCGTATTTGAGCTGTATGGCGTAATTTGACACTGTGTGTAACCTCGTTTTGCGTGCGGTATTGCGCCCCACGTCCTACGTCCAACGTCCCCGCGCCGTGCGCGGAGGGCTGGGCTTGCCCCGCCCGTGGTGCGCCCCCGGCGCACCGTCATTGCGAGCGCCGCCGCACTTGCGATACGTAGGACGTATAGGCGCGCGGCAATCCAGTGCCGGGGGGAAAACATACGTATCTGCGGACTGCGGCACTGGATTGCCGCGCC
>JAISJH010000083.1 GCA_031261635.1 Oscillospiraceae bacterium | reverse complement strand
GTATCAATTAGTATGTCAAAATCAGGAAGTGTACCAAATATCATATTACGCATATGGCTGTAATCGTTTTGTAGAGCATCTATATTATACAAGGGCGGAATTAGTTTCAGCACACCGGCGTTTGCGTCAGAGTATTTTGCCCAAGGTTGCCGATAGAATTTTTCTTTGAACGCGATGACTTTACCCAAAAGGGCTAAATTATCAAGAGCTTTTTGCTTAACCGGTGACATAGCCAAACAGTAAATATCATAGTAGTGACGTGAATATCGTGCCGGAAAAGTGCTGTCTTTCGGGCGATTTGCCTCTCTATGCAAAATTGTTATTTTCTCCCAGAAAGTTCGCTCCGGCAAAACCGACAGAACTTCTGTACCCGTTTGCCTGAACAGATATTTATATTGTTCGGCGGCATAAGGAGTAATTTGCGTTATACGAGTTGGAGTCCACGCAGCCAATGCTCCGATTTCAAGGCGAATCTGTTTTGCAACGTCCCTATCTGAAAAAGCAGACGGATAGCTGAATAGTACGGTTTGTCTGTCGGTATCATCTATCTGCAATTCAATATCACTTTGAAGCTCTTTAGTAAAAGCAGTTTTCAAAGAGGGAATAAATTTATCCCGCAAAAACAACTCTGTTTTACTATTAGCTTCTTCATTGAAACGGTCTTGAGCCGTATTGCTCCTGGCTTTCCAAGGTTCGCTAGTCGAATATCCCAATATTTGCCAGTCGAGAACTAAATCAATATCTTCTGAAAAACGCTCAATCACCTTATACGCTTTCGACAGACTGGTTCCGCCTTTGAAAGCGAGCGCGTACCGATATTCACTTCGCTGAAACAAGTAGTCTAAAACCCAGCAAACCCAAAAGTCTTTTTCGATGATTGCTTCAGTCATACCCATTTTTCCCGCGGTATTTGCGAATAAGGCTTCGCGCTCTTTAGTCGGTAGCCGTGCTATAGTTCTCATACGGTCGTACCTCCGTTGCAGATTTTCTTGATTGCTGCGTACACCCAAGACGTTGAATGTTGAGCCTCGGCTAATGCGCTTGTCTTTTCTGAAGCGGTCAAACGCGTTGATAATTTCTGTATCTGACTATCGCTGATATTTCCGTTGCCGATAGCTTTTAACGATTGAATAAGCAAAGCCGTTTTATAAGAGAACTTCGCTAAATCTTTGCTCGTTGTATGAGTAAATGTTATCGTTACCTTATCGTAGGTGTACTTCTTATAACTTCCCGTACTGACATAGGTCCAAATAGCCGGAACTTGCGTGGATAAGCCGAATTGATTCAGCGCGGTATCACCGGAGGGAACAATGACCCAGCCATAGTTGCGAGCGAGAGCTTCGGCAATATTATGGGGAGAAGCCGCGATAAACTCGTTAAGGAAATCGCTATATTCGGGGTATTCGTAGACACCGCGCAGCACACGTCTGATTACACCCGCTTTCAGCAACCTGTGGAGCGACTGATTGATAGAATTTATGTCAGCTATATCCGCGAAATCTGACGTGATATAAGTTGTTCCCTTATCGGAGCTTAAGATTCGCGCTTTGATTTGCTCGAAATAGTTGTTATCCATATTGCTCACCGCCTTGTAAGAAATAGTATACACTATTTCTTACAGAAATGCAAGCCCCTATTTCCATTAGAGGTTGTCAACTCTCTATACTACGCCATCTTTAGCGGCTATAACATACTCGCTGTCATCTCTGCCGGAACTTCGCTTAACGATTAGTCCCGCGCTTAGCAGTTCCTTGATAACCGCATACGCTCGGGTTTGCTTAACCCCGAGAAGCCGCTGCACAGTTTCGTTCGTTATCGTGCTATTCATTCGCAAATAGTCAAGCACGGCTTTGTGCTGCGGTTTTAACTCCGCTTTTTGCTTTGCGCGGAGCGGGCGAGCATAGTTCATATTTGGCAGGGTCAGCATAAACGCTCCGTGAGTTGCCTTGATTTCGGGTTTTACTTCGAGCTCCTCGTAGAACTGCATAATGCGGCGAAGTCCCGTGCCATACGCTTCGATGTGCTTCAAACGATAGAATACGTTCGCGAGTTTTTCATTGCGCGGCTGCGAGACACCCATGAACAAATCCTCGGTTTGAAGCCCCGGCATTAAGCCGCCCAGCGATACGAACTCCATTCGGTCATCGTAAATATTGACGATTATGCTTCCCGAAAACGCGTACTCGCGGTGGATAATCGCGTTGAGCATTGCTTCGCGAACCGCCTCCTCCGGATAGTCGAACTGCTCAATACGGTCAAGTCCCGAGAACGCAGCGGCGAGATTATTCGACAAGCTCATAAAATCAAAAGCAGAACGCATTTGCCGAAGCACAGAACCCTCGACTTCTTTTCGAGTTTTGAACTCACGCTTTTGGGTGCCGCTGAATACCGCGAACTTGACCGTGTGAACACATTGGTCGGACAGAAGCAGCCCCAAATTGGTGTACAACCCATCCGCGGCGATAATTCCGAGAGTCCGCATTTGGCTCTCGCCGAAAGCAAGGTTACAGCGCGAAAATTCCTCTGCGGTTTCCTTGAAAGTCAGATTTTGCGTCAGCGAACGCGCGGTTTCAAATTTATCTCCGTCAGTCAGCTTTATCATCTCGCGGATTCGCTCAAAACTTGCCGGAACGCTTGACGCACCTTGCCGCACATATACGCCGGAGGGCTTCAAGCCTTTGTCAGCTAAATAGTATGGTTTGTTCGTTCCCTCCCGAACGGTGACAGCGATTTCGCTGTCTGAAACCTCGTAATGTATGAACATCGTCACATCGGGCAAAATGCCGTCGCGAACGCTGTTCGTAACTTGCGTCAGCGTCTCGTCAGCATCAATCAGCGGATACGGCTTGCCGCCGTCATCGCGCCCAACATAAATGACACCTCCGCCGGAGTTCGCAAAGGCGGCAACTTCTTTCTTAATATCCGGCGTATACTCCCGCTTAAATTCGACATTTTCGTTTTCCAGCATTGATTTCACCTCCATTTCATTTTTTCACTATTGTACCACACCATTTTACTCTTGTCAAGTGAAATGGTGAAATAAAAAATTTGATGAAACCGGAAAAATTCGTTTTGACGTCTGTAGGAATAGGCTTGTTCTAAACTTGTTCTAAATTTTATCCGGAATTTCGATATTTTGACGGGTTCAAGACCCGTCTGCGTCGGTGCCAGTTTTGCCACTTCGAAGTGCCTCAAATGCCGATGAACACTAGGGTTTATAAGAGAACAGATGGGACGTTAAGAGACTGCTTGGGATGTCGCTCGTTGCACTCATAACCCGGAGGTCGTTGGTTCAAATCCAGCCCCCGCAACCAATGCGCGAACCCTTACAGGCTCTAAGTTTGTGAGGGTTTTTGCTGTTCTAAAAACAGCCCCGATTTTGCCCTTGTTCTAATGCTTGTTCTAATGTGGGAGCACGATTTTTCTATGCGGTTACTGCGGACGCCAGACTATCGGCTATCCCCTGCTTGCGCTTCGTGTCGAGGTGAGAGTAGATATTAGCGGTTAGGGTTATGTCTGCGTGACCTAACCACTCTTGAATATCTTTCAAGCTAAACCCTAACGAAATCAGCAGAGAAGCGCAGGAATGGCGCGCCATTGTCCAACTTGAAAATATCCTCGCAGTCGTGGTACCCGCTTCCGAATAGTTGGCGGTTTTCTGCTTCTACGGCTTTGAGGGCTAAGAGCATATCGCGGACTTCTGTGGTTTGGGGAAACGAGCGGTAACTTGACGCTGTTTTTGTGGTGTCCTTTTCAACGATTGACCGCTTCTTGTAGCGATTGCCGAACGATGTTCTTGAGGTTTTAGGACAAGTCTACTCTTTACCGCTTTAGTTTTCTTTATTTGTAGGCTACCTGTCATTGTGAAAACTCCTTTCGTGGCAATGTAGAATTGTCTGCTTCAACACTCTCATTATAACCTTTTCTTCAAAAAGTCCGGTACCGACTTTTTTGGTTTTAGGTCTTTCTTTCCTACGCGGCGCGATGTAACCACGCCGCGTTTGTGTGCTCGCGGCTCCGGTTGCCAATTGGAGGGATAGCCGCTCGGGTGACGGTGTTGTGTTGGGGAGTTTTATTCGGTTGTCAAGCTACACCTTTGGGACGCCTTCATTAAGTAGACGACAGAAAAATCGTGAAATCTGCCACTTTGAGAAATCTTTTTCATAAACATTAAGCACCACAGCCAACGTCTTGGCAACGGTGCTTGATTATTACTTCTCGCGCTTTATTCCAAATTTCAGGACTAAGCCGAATTTCAACCGTCGCTAGAAAAAATCTCTCGCACGGCTCTATTGTATAGTGCCGTGCGCTGTGGTATAATCAATATCGAAAGGCGGTGGAGACATTATGTCAATACACATCTCGGACAATCTCAAAAGGCTTCGGCGTTCGCTTGACCTCACGCAGGAGGAGCTTGCGAACAAGCTCGGCGTTTCCGCGCAGGCAATCTCCAAGTGGGAGCGCGGCGACAATTTCCCCGATATTACGCTACTTCCGGCAATCGCGACTTTTTGTGAAGTCAGCACGGAGGAACTCCTCGGAATGGGCGTAATCCGCAGCGAAAAGCGCATTGAGGACGCGAAAAAATGGACGCGGGAGTATAAGCAACAACAATCCTTCACGGGTTACGAGCCTGTAGCCAAGCTCTGGGAGGAATTGTCGCGCGAGTTCCCGCATAACTGGGAGGTTCAGTACGAATATGCCCTAGCACTGGACTTGACGCAGCTCGGCAAAACCGTTGAGGAGCAGGAACAAATACGCCGCTCGTTGATACCAATATTCAGGCATATTCTTGAAAACTCCGCGGACAGCGAACTTAGAAAGAAAGTAACCGGCGACCTGATTAGCACTTTGCAGTCAGTCTTTGAGTTTGACGAGGCGCGCGAGCTGCTTGACCAAACTTCGCTGGTTGACCCGTGGCGTTTGCAGCACGAAATAGACCACGCGCTTTTAGTTACGAAAAAATACTGCGTTGACCACGATTTCACAACGCCCGAATTGTTAAAACAAATTGACCCCGATAAAGCCCGGGAACTGCTCGAGCCGTTCAGAGCCGCAACCGCGCAATTTGCGATGTTCACTCAGACGCCGTTTTGGGATTATATCCACTGGGCGTATGACTTCGGGTTTATAAACGGCGACGAATTTGCGGAATTATCGACGCGGCTTATTCCTTTGCAGGAACTGGCACAGCTCGGCACTCCGAACCAAAAACCGCAATGGGCTTACGTTTACTCCCGCCTCGTGCAAGTCCATATCAAGGCCGGAAAGATTGAGAAGGCTCTCGACTATTTTGAAGCGCAGATTGAGGCGCTCTTAGCAACCGACCGTTCGGAAATAATTTCAACCAGACGCTATAATACTAACGAGGACGGAAGCACTACCATTGAGAACGTCGAAAAACCCCTGCGCGAAACGGAAATCGAACGTTTGGAAACTGACCCGGGTCTCGCCCCAATACGCAACGAGCCACGCTACAAAGCCGCAATCGCGAAGCTGATAACATAAATAACAGAAATCAAATATCAAATATCAGAGATGAAGGTTTAGACGTTGGTTGCGTCCGAACTCTCGTCTCTGATATTTGATATTTGATAACTGTAAACTGAAAATAACACTTGCAATTCCCCTTTGATTGTGGTATGATATACGGCGTTCTATACACAACTTGTACCGACAGAAAGGAAAAACCAAATTGAAAAACGCCATTGCTCTTGCGCTTTCCCTTGTTCTTGCCTTGTCGCTGTTTGCGGGCTGTTCCGATAGCTCCGGGGACGGCGCTACGCCTCCCGCTAACGCCGACGCCACTTCAGCGGCTGACGCTCCTCCCGCCTCCGACGCTACTCCTGACGCTACTCCCGAGGCTGCTTCTAACGCCGCTTCTGAAGCAACTCCCGAAGCCGGAGCCGTTTCCGCAACCTCGGGGAATTATTCCGACGAGATGAAAATTGCCTACGGCGCGGATACTTCGCCGGAGGACGGAGCCGATTCTGTCGAACGCGCCGGCGACCATACCGACTCGCCGTACTTTTCGCGCCTCGATTTTTACAATATGACGTCCACCGACACGCTGACGATTTTGCCAAAATACAAGACCATTCAGCAGACGAACGAGTGGTCCTGCGGAGTGGCCGCCGCGTTGACGGTTATTGACTACTTCGGCAAACTCGGCGACAACGACGAGGGGACGCTCGCGAAACTCCGTCCGCAGGGCGACGCTCCGAGCGCGACCTCGCTTGACCAGGAAATCGCGATTTTTGACGCTATCGGCGGCTTCGAGCTGACCACTACGCGCGACCTAGGCGAGAGCGTCTACGACGAGTTCCACCTCTCGACAATCCGCGACTACATAAACGACGGCACGCCCGTCCTAATCTGCTGGAACGACTGGGGCGGTCACTGGCAGGTCATCATAGGCTACGACACAATGGGTACCGACGACTACGAGGGCGACGACGTAATCATTGTAGCCGACCCCTACGACACCACCGACCACAACCAGGACGGCTACGGAGTTTACGGCGCGGAACGCTTCATCTATAACTTCACAATGTACAACTTCTTCGGCGACGACCCCGCCGACAACGATATGCTGTTCATAGCGGCAAAAGCAGTTAACAGTTAACAGTTAACAAATAACAAATAACAGTTGCGGGGGGTTGGACGCTTGGTTGCGCCGGAGGCATTACACAGCGCAAACGTAGGGGCGGGTTTCAAACCCGCCCTCCCCCGTCCAATCGTCCAATCGTCCCGGCGCTGTGCGCCGTCCAACGTCCCGGCGCCGTGCGCCGTCTTTGCGAGCCGCGGTAAGCGTGAGATACGTACCATTGAAACCGGCGAAGCAATCCAGTGCCGGAAACCGTAGATACGTATGTTATGCTCCCGGCACTGGGTTGCCGCGCGCCTATACACACTACGTATCGCAAGTGCGGCGGCGCTCGCAAAGACGGCGCACGGCGCCGGGACGTGAGACGTAGGACGTAGGACGTGGGACGTGGTTTTCACGGTAACGCGTCCCGTCCCACTAAATAGCCGTGCAAAAACGTATCCGGGCTGTCCCAGTTCATTCGCCGGAGTTCCGCTTTGCCGTCTCCCCGGTAAAATCCGTAGGCTTCCAGTGTCGTGATATCCAGCAGCGTAGTGTACGGAGCGTCGTAGAAAATCACGTAGCGACCCATAATCTGCGCGTTTTGCGCGTTGGCTATACCTGTTCGGATTTCGTTGAGCGCGCCGTCAATCGCTTCCGTCGGCAAGGCGGCGAAGCGTCCCCCGCTGAACGTCTCCCTGTTCTCCGTAAGTTCGCGCTCCAGTAAGTCGCAGGAGCGCGACATATCGCTTTTCAAGGTCTCAAGGTAGCCCGGCAGGTCGCTTTCAGCGGCTACAACGCTGTCGAAATATAAAATATCGTTGGGGGCAAGCGAGTTGAACTGGTTTGCGTAGACCGCTCCGCGCACTCCGCCCGCCGCGACCGCTCGGACGTAATCAGTACCCTCTTTCGTCAAAACATCGCCGTGCGGAACTCCCGCCGCCTCTGGATACAGCGACAGCGGTATGTAGTATTCGCCGTTATAATCAACCACTTGCAGGGCAGTAAATTTTCCCTCCGCCATAAGTAAAATATCGTCGGGCGTGTAGTTGCGCGTTATGCCGTCTATCGTATAATCAAAACCCTCCGCGCCTGACGCGCTTACCGCAGTATACAAAATAGCCGGAGCGTCCCCGGTAGCGTCCCCGTCAGCGGAGCAGGAAGCAAGCAACACCGCCGCGAGGAGTAGCGGTAGGATACGTCTTGTGGTAATGCAGAACCGTGTAAAACCGCGCATTGTGTGTCCCTCCAAAATTGTAATGTGTATATTATACAACAAGCGTTGAAAATTGTCAAGGAGCGCGTTTTCGCGGGAGTACAATTGCCTCGCGGGAGTCAATATACGTTGTGGCGTGTAGGGGCGGGTTTCAAACCTGCCCCGCGTCTTGCGTAATGTGAATTGTATACGCACAATCCTTGTAAGGGCGGGGCTTGCCCCGCCCGTCATTGCGAAGCACCGGTAAGCCCGCGATACGTAGGGTGTTACAGGTGCGAAGCAATCCAGTGCCGGGGGGACAACATACGTATGTATCGCAGGTGCCTACGTCAACCCTGGATTGCTTCGCCGCATTTCATAGGTACGTATCGCAAGTGCAATGGCGGCTTCGCAAAGACGGTGCGCCGAGGGCGCACCACGGGCAGGGCAACGCCCTGCCCTGTCCCGGCGCATTGCGCCGGGACGGTGGACGGGAGTTGCGCCGCGCACGGCGCGGGGAACCACCCCGCCGCTTCGCGGCACCCCTCCCAAGAGGGGAATGGACGCGCCCGCGCACGGCGCGGGGGAGGGCGGGTTTGAAACCCGCCCCTACGTAACCCCCGTCCAAACCCATTCCCCTCTTGGGAGGGGTGCCGCCCGCAGGCGGCGGGGTGGTTCCCGCGCCGTGCGCGGCGTAACCACGTCCAAACCCTGCAAAGCCCCCCTCTTTAGAGGGGGGGAAGCGCCCGCAGGCGCGGGGGGTGTCCCCGCAGGGCGCAACCCCGTCCAAACCCCCGTAATTATTCATTATTCATTGTCAATTATCAATTGTCATACCGTCTCTGATATTTGATATTTGCTAACTGTTATCTGTCCTAACTGTTAACTGTCAAAAACTGCTTGCAATTCTTGTGCGGGTGTGTTATAATGACAGTGATACCATTTATTAGGGAGTACGAGCTATTGATTCAAGTTCAAAATTTGCATAAACACTTTGGCAAGCACGAGGTTTTGAGGGACATTAACCTCCACGTCAAGCCCGGTGAGAAAGTCGTTGTTATCGGTCCCTCCGGGAGCGGTAAGTCTACACTTATCCGCTGTATGAACCAGCTTGAAAAGGCCACGAGCGGGACTATCATCATCGACGGCATTGACGTTACCGACCCCAGAGCGCCGATTAACAAGGTGCGGCAGGACGCGGCTATGGTTTTTCAGGACTTCAACCTCTACCCGCATAAGACTGTGCTTGCGAATTTGACGCTCGCGCCTATTAAAGTGCAGAAAGTCGACCGCAAAACCGCCGAGGCTACAGGTATGCAGTACCTCGAGCGCGTCGGCCTCGCGGAAAAAGCTCACGCGTACCCGTCGCAGCTCTCCGGCGGGCAGAAGCAGCGCGTTGCTATAGCCCGCGCACTCAATATGCACCCTAACATTATCCTTTTTGACGAACCTACAAGCGCGCTTGACCCCGAGATGATACAGGAAGTTCTTGACGTTATGATTGAGCTGTCAACCGGCAACATCACAATGGTCGTCGTAACCCACGAGATGGGCTTCGCGCGGAAAGTCGCCGACCGCGTAATCTTTATGGACGACGGCGAAATCGTCGAGGAAGGCACTCCCGAACATTTCTTCGTAAACCCCGTACACAGCAGAACCAAACAGTTCCTAAGCAAAATCCTAAGAAGCGACGAAACCCCGCAACCGGCTATATTGCCGCCGGGAGAAGGGATTTAGTCAGTTAACAGTTATCAAATATCAAATATCAGAGACGATGGTTTGGACGGGGTTGCGGCACCTCCCGCCTCTGCGGAGGCCCCCCCTCTAAAGAGGGAGACTTTGGAGGGGTCGCACACGAGGGTTGCGATACGTAGGACTGAAACCGGCGCGGCAATCCAGTGCCTTGGGCGTAACATACGTATCTGCGGACTGCGGCACTGGATTGCTTCGCGCCTAGACTTGGTTATATGTTCAGCTTCCCGGCGCTCGCAATGACGGACTTTTGAGTTTTTCGCGCTTTGATTGCAGCCTCTTTTTCCCATATTGTTTACAGCCTCTTTTTCCCGTTTTGATTACAATTTCTTAGAGCGCAATTATTTGATATTTGATATTTGATAACTACTAACTACTATCTATTCATTGAGTCAACTCCCGTTATCGGGGTTTGATATACACATTATTATAACAAGGAGACGACCACTATGAAAAGGCTCATTTCCCTGCTGCTTGTGACGGTGCTTGCGCTGTCGTTGGCGGCGTGCGCTAAGACCAACTCCGGCGATAACATTCAGGCAATCAAAGACCGCGGTGTGCTTCGCGTCGGCGTTAAAGTTGACGTACCGCTCTACGGCTTCCTCAACCCCGATACTAACGAACAGGAAGGCTTCGAGGCAGACCTTGCCCGCGAACTCGCTAAACGTATCATTGGCGACGAAACCAAGGTAGAGTTCCAGGCAGTCACGGCGCAGACGCGCGGCCCGCTTATTGACAACGGCGAGGTTGACATCGTTATCGCAACCTACACGATTAACGAGGAACGCAAGCTGTCCTACAACTTCACAACGCCGTACTTCGTTGACGCCATCGGCTTCCTCGTCAAAAAGAGCCTCGGCGCGAAAAACATCACCGACTTAAACGGCAAAAGCGTCGGCGTAGCCCAGTCCGCGACGACTAAGGCCGCGCTCACGGAAAAGACCGCCGAACTCGGCATAAGCTTCAAAATCGAGGAGTTCGGAAGCTATCCCGAACTCAAAACCGCGCTCACGAGCGAGCGTATCGACGCTTTCTCGGTGGATAAGTCAATCCTCCTCGGCTATATCGACGACGATACTGAAATAATCGAGGAAACTTTCGCCCCGCAGGAATACGGCATTGCCTCAAAGCTCGAAAACAAAGAGCTCGCAAAATACCTCGACGACTTCATCAAAGACTCCAAATCAGACGGCACGTTGGATAACCTCATCGCCAAATGGGGGCTGAATAAGTAATAAATAACAGTTATCAAATATTAAATATCAAATATCCGCGCGGCGGGGTTTGGACGAGAATTGATAAGCACTCCCCGTCCACTCCCCGTCCATTCCCCCGTCTCTGATATTTGATATTTGATATCTGTTAACTGTCAACTGAACCAACGTCTCTGATATTTGATATTTGATAACTGTTAACTGAAAAGAGGAAAAATGGGTCCGTTTGCTTGGTTTAAGTGGGAAGCGTTGTTTGCCGACCTGCCGCTGTTTTTTCGCGGGCTCGGTTATACTTTCCTAATCTCTATCGCGGCTTTACTGCTTGCTATGGCGCTCGGAGTTGTATTCGGGTTGCTGTATCAGGTTAAGTTTGCGCCCCTGCGCGTTATTTCCCGCGTTTATGTGGAATTTTTTCAGAATACCCCGCTGCTGATACAGGTTTTTTTCCTCTATAACGGCTTGCCGCTGATAATGGGGGTTAAGCTCTCTGTGACCACAATCGGCATAATCGGCGTCGGTCTATACCACGGAGCGTACATAACGGAAGTCGTGCGCGCGGGGATAGAATCAGTACACCGCGGACAGCGCGAAGCCGGCTTATCGCAGGGGTTCAGCTATACGCAGGTGATGCTTCTGATTGTCCTGCCGCAGGCTATACGCGTAATGCTCCCGCCGCTCACTAACCAGGCGGTTAACCTTATCAAGAACACCTCGGTTGTCGCGATAATCTCCGGCGCGGATATAATGTTTACGGCAAAATCCTGGAGCGGTTGGAACCAATACTACGGTCCGGCGTTCGTAATGGCGGGGCTGCTGTATTTCATTATCTGCTTCCCGCTCGCCAAACTCGCGACGCACCTCGAAAGTAAAGCCCACGGAGGTGCCGCAAATGGCTGATATTTTTACCGCGAATAATATGCGCTCGCTGCTCGCGGGGCTTCAGATGACGCTGTACATCTCGGCGGTCTCGCTCATTCTGTCCACAATATTCGGGACGGTTCTGGGCGTTATGCGAAACTCAAAGATTTTGCCGCTGAAAGCAATCGCGGCGGTTTATATTGAGATTGTCCGCAATATCCCGAATTTGCTGTGGATATTTATAGTGTTTCTATTGCTGAAAATGAAATCAACCCCCGCCGGGATAACGGCGTTCACGCTGTTCACGTCGGCGGCGATAGGCGAAATAGTTCGCGGGGGTCTAAATTCAATCGGCAAGGGGCAGATAGAAGCCTCAAAATCGCAGGGTTTTAACGCCTGGCAGATACTGCGCTATATAATCCTGCCTCAGGCGTTTTTCAAGATTATCCCGACATTAGTTTCGCAGTTCATAACAGTAGTAAAAGACACAAGCTTCCTCTGGTCGGTAGTGGCAATCCAGGAGCTAACCGGGAAAGCAACAATACTAATGGGTCGCTACTACCGCATTGACCACGTGTTCATACTATACGGTATACTCGCCGCAACGTACTTCGTAATAAACTTCGGCCTGTCAACAGCGTTTAGGAATCTGCAAAAACGATGGGTGAAATGGTAGTTATTGTCAAATAACAGTTATCAAATATCAAATATCAAATATCAGAGACGATGGTTTGGACGAGGGTTGCGCCCTGCGGGGGACAGGTTGCGTGAGACGTGACGTGGGGAACGGGTCGCACAAATAAACGTAGGGGCGGGTTTGAAACCCGCCCTTCGCATTTTGCAATAATAAATGAACCGCAACGGTATGCAGGGGCAACGCACCTCGCCTCGCCCGGATTGCGTAACCCTCGTCCAAACTCCATATTAGCGAAGCGCCCGCCCCCGTCCCGGCGCAGTGCGCCGTCTTTGCGAGCGCCGCCGCACTTGCGATACGTAGGACGTATAGGCGCGCGGCAATCCAGTGCCGGGAGCGTAACATACGTTTGTTGTTCTCCCGGCACTGGATTGCTTCGCACCTGTAACATTGTACGTATCGCAAGCTTACCGGTGCTTCGCAAAGACGGTGCGCCGGGACGGCGCACCACGCGCACGGCGCGTGGACGTAAGACGAGGGCAGGACGATGGTACTGGGCTTGGATTGCTTCGCGCGGCTCGCAATGACGGTGCGCCGTATGGCGCACCACGCGCACGGCGCCGGGACGGGGGAGGGCGGGTTTGAAACCCGCCCCTATGTTTATTGTGCGTCCCGCAACCCTCGTCCAAGCCCCCGTCTCTGATATTTGATATTTGATAACTGTTATTTGTCACATTTGCTAACTGTTATTTGACAAAATAGCACTTGACAATTGTAAAGGGATATGCTATACTGACACTGTGATAAGAATTTACTTTACAGCGTAGGAGGATTACTCACGTGGACAAAGTTGAGCGTATGAATATGCTCTATGATTTCTATTCAGGCTTGCTCACTGATAAGCAGCGGCATTATTTCGCCTTGTACTATGAAGATAACCTCTCGCTATCGGAAATCGCCGAGAACGAGGGGATTACGCGCCAGGGAGTGCGTGATATTCTTGTGCGGTCGGAAAAAATCCTCGAGGAAATGGAGGAATCCACCGGTATGTTCAGGAAGTACGTCACGCAGGCGGCGGACATAACGGAAATGGAGCGTCTTGTCGAGGGCATCAACGCCCTCAATCAGAAGCGTTTCCGCAGTGAGGACCTGCTCGATTTTTGCAATAAGCTCTATGACAGGTTACAGGTAATGAAGCAATGAAAAATATTTTATCACGCGCGCTGACGTTATTAGCTTCGGTCGCGCTGGCTGTTACTATGTTCGCGGGGACTGCTTTTGCCGCCGCGGACAAGGCGGCCGTTCCGCGAAGTTCTAATTTCTACCTTAATAATACCCCTGTCTCGATTGCGGGGTATAAGTTTGACGATACTAATTACTTCCGTCTGCGCGATTTGGCGGTTATTTTCAGCGGAACGAGGAGCCGCTTCGACCTCGGTTACAACGCCGCCCTGAAAAGCGGCGAGATTTACCTCGGCAGGGACATAACGGGCGACAGTACGCTTATAACTAATCTGCAAGCCGCTAACGCGCACCTGTCCGCGCTTACGTTTTACGTTGACGGCTCGCCTATTACGCCCGAAGCGTATACCATAAATGAGCAGACCTATGTAAAGCTTCGCGACCTCGATACGGTTTTGAATTTCACCTGGGACTGGGACAGCACCGGGATTTACATTTTCACCGCGCCGCTTGAAACTGTTCCGGGCGGGGCAAGTGACGAGAACACCCTCCGCGCCTATCTGCTTGCAGAACTCAAAAAATTCAGCACCGCTATAAACGTCGGTAGCTTCGCGCTTGACAAGGCGCAAATTACTAAAATCTACGGGGAATTTTTATACGACCACCCCGAGCTTTTCTATGTTAACGACACTTTCAAATTAGCTTATCATTCGTCCACACAGCTTGTTGAAACCTTAACGCCTGTGTATACCACTGATGTGAAAATTTCCGAGTTGCCGTCTAAGGTATCGGCGTTCAACCGCGCTTTAACCGTCGCGCTTGATAAAATCCCGGTCGGGTTAACCGCTCGTGAGAGCGTTGCCAATATTAACGACTGGATTGTTAAAAACACCACGCCCGATAAAAAGGTTCACCCTACGTATCTTAGCGCCTATGACGTTTTAATCAGCAAGCGCGGTACTCCCGCCGCCTATGCCGCTACGTTCAAGCTCCTTTGCGACGCTCGCGGGATTACGAGCCGCGTTGTGTGGAGCGACTCGGCGCGGACGTTCTGGAACCAAGTGTATATCGGGAACTACTGGTACCACGTTGACTGCGCTATGAACGATTCCTACGGGCGCAACGTCTACCTGCTTCTTAGCGACGACGAAATTTTGCAGTTAACCGAGGGCTTTTCTTACGGCGACTGGATTGTTTTGGGTTATAGCGATACTTCGCTTCCCGTTATAAAAGAGCCTTCCGCTCCCGCCAGTCCAAGCCCCTCCGCTCCGCCGGAACAGCCTCCCGATACGCCGCCGGATTCTACGCCGGCTAATCCCGCTGTTCCGTCAAGTCCCGCCGCTCCGTCAAGTCCTGTCGTTCAGCAGACACCCGAACAGCCTTTTGAAGCGTATTTGCTTGAACAGTTCGCGCAGTTGAAAACCACTATTGACGTCAGCGCGTTTAAGCTCGGTTATAACGAGGCCTCGCTTCGGGCTATGGAGCTTGTTGATACTCACCCGGAACTTTTCTATGTTTATAATCCCGCCGCGTCTACGTCCTATAAGCAGAGCGATAAGCTTGCTATGGAGATTACGCCGCAGTACGCGTATCAGCTAAGTAAAATCCCCGCTATGATTGAGGTTTTCAATAAGGCGGTTGACGAGGCTTTGGCGCAAATCCCTCGCGGGGCTAATAACTGGGAAACTGTCGCGAATATTAACGAGTTCCTCTGCGTTACCGCGGATTATGACAATACCTTATCGCGCTTTAACGCTTATGATATACTGGTCGGGAAGTCGGCCGTCTGCGACGGCTATACGCGGGCGTTTAATCTGCTCTGCTCGAAGTTCGGGATACAGTTCAGAACTATTACAAGCAACGCAATGAACCACGCCTGGAGCCAGGTGTACCTTGACGGAGCCTGGTATAACATTGACGTTACCTGGAATGACGGTTATACCGACCCGGACGTTTACGGCAGCATTTCCAAAGCGTTTTTGCTGAAAACCGACTATCAGTTTGAACACCCGGAGATAGGCGAGGCTCATTATAACTGGAAAGTGGGGAGGTCGTGACAATTGGCGTTTGAATCATTATCCGATAAGCTCGGCGGTATTTTTAAGAAGCTTCGCGGCAAGGGACGCTTGTCGGAGAGCGATATAAAAGAAGCTATGCGCGAAGTGCGCCTGGCACTGCTTGAAGCTGACGTTAGCTTCAAGGTTGTAAAAGATTTCGTGGCAAAAGTGAGCGAGCGAGCCGTTGGGCGCGATGTGCTTGACGGTCTTAACCCGGCGCAGATGGTCGTTAAAATCGTCAACGAGGAACTTGTCACGGCAATGGGCGGCACTAACGCGAAGCTGAATACCTCCGATAAGCCGCCTACGGTTATAATGCTCGTTGGTTTGCAGGGAGCCGGTAAGACGACTAACGGCGCGAAGCTCGCGGGTTTGCTGAAAAAGCAGGGGAAGCGTCCGCTGCTTGTCGCCTGCGATATTTACCGCCCCGCGGCTATAAAGCAGCTTGAAACTGTCGGGGAACAAATCGGCGTTCCCGTGTTCCAAATGGGTACTGAAAACCCGGTTAAGATAGCAAGCTCCGCGATTGACCACGCGTTAAAACACGGCAATGACGTTGTAATGCTTGATACGGCGGGGCGGCTTCATATAGACGAAGCGTTGATGGACGAGCTGAAAGCCGTCAAAGCCGAAGTTAAACCTCACGAGGTGCTGTTAGTAGTAGACGCAATGACCGGGCAGGACGCTGTTAACGCCGCGAGCGCGTTTGACGAGGCGCTCGGGATAGACGGTATACTCTTAACAAAGCTTGACGGCGACGCACGCGGCGGCGCGGCTTTGAGCGTCAGAGCCGTGACAGGTAAGCCTATTAAGTACGTAGGCGTTGGCGAAAAACTTGACGCTGTGGAGGCGTTTCACCCGGAGCGTATGGCGGGGCGGATACTTGGAATGGGCGATGTGATGTCGCTGATAGAAAAAGCGGAGCAGGCGTTTGACGAAAAGAAAACGGCTGAAATGGCCGACCGCCTGATGAAAAATAAGTTTACGCTGACTGATTTTTACGAGCAGATGCAGTCGCTGAAAAGTATGGGTTCGCTGACAGATATAGCGGGAATGTTGCCCGGGATTGACGCAAAGGCACTATCGGGGGCGACTGTAGACGAAAAGGCAATGGTGCGAATGGAAGCGATAATACAGTCGATGACTAAGAAAGAGCGCGATAATCCGGAGCTGTTAAATTCTAGCAGGAAAAAAAGAATTGCGGCGGGTAGCGGTCTGGAGGTTGTTGATATCAATAGGCTATTGAAACAGTTTGATATGACAAGGCAAATGGCGAAGCAGTTCGGGGGTAAGAGAGGGAAATTTGGTAAAGGGAATAAGATGTTAGGGAAGCTGTTCGGCTAGCCCCCGCCTTGCAAGTTTCGTCCACCTTTTCAAAGGTGGCGGGGTACTTAGGGGCAGAGCCCCTAAGACGCTCGTCGCAACGAGCGGAAGCCCAGTAACCCTCGTCCTAATGCTCATAGCGCGACCCGCAGGTCGCAAGAGCCCAGTACCTTCGTCTAACCCCCGTAGCACCCCCCGCCGCTGAGGCGGCACGTGCGCTCTCTAAAGAGGGGGGCTTTGGAGGGTAGGACGTTTGGTTGCGCCCTTCGGGGGAACCACCCCGCCGCTGCGGCGGCACCCCTCCACAGAGGGGATAGGGACGTGGGTTTGGACGTTGGTTGCGATTAGGTTCTAACGTTGTAGGGTCAAAAGTTCGTCATTGCGAAGCACCGGTAAGCCTAACATATAACCCGGTTTAGGTGCGAAGCAATCCAGTAGTAAAAGCCACAGATACGTAAGTTACGCTCCCGGCACTGGATTGCTTCGCCGCTATACTGGTTACGTATCGCGGGCTTTCCGCGGCTTCGCAAAGACGCGCGCGGCGCGGGACGCGGTGGGACGTGGGACGTGGAGCGCGTAGGACGTGGGACGCGCAATCCGGGCGAGGCAAGCCTCGCCCCTACAAAATGGTGCGTGCAATGACGGGGGTAGGGCGCCGAGTGCGGCGCGGGCGACCACAGGTCGCCCCTACAGAGCCTAGGCGCACATTTGCCGCCCACTATAATTTTTGCAACTGTGAGGGTTCGCCCTCTTGTTGATATATCACACAAACTAAAAAACAATTTGGAGGAACAACAGCAATGGTCAAAATTCGTCTGCGCCGAATGGGCGCGAAAAAGGCACCTTTTTACAGAGTGGTAGTTGCGGACTCACGCGCGCCGCGCGACGGGCGTTTCATAGAGGAAATCGGGACGTATAATCCCCTTACAAACCCCTCGGAAATCAAAATCGACGCCGAACGCGCCAAATACTGGCTCGGCACCGGGGCGCAGCCTACGGACATACTCCGCACCCTCCTCAAGAAAGCTGATATACTTCAGTGAATAACTGACCTGTTCAAAACCCTCCGTAGGGGACGATGCCCACATCGTCCCGCCGGGTTTTGCCACTGTGCGTAATACGTACACTTGTGCAATTCTCCGGGGCGATGTGGGCATCGCCCCCTACAGGCTTAGACGTCGCATCGCCCCCTACAGGAGTGTGTTGCACACAGTTGCCAATCCCGATTTTTGAACAGGCCTACCGTAGCCAATTCACCGGAGCAGAAAGGGGACACATTATGAAAGACTTGCTTGCATACCTTGTAAACAACATTGTCGAAAACCCGGAGGCTGTGCGAATCGACGAAGCGGAGCGCGACGGGGAAACGTTTTTCGAGATACGAGTAGCCCAGAGCGATATGGGGCGGCTGATAGGCAGAGCGGGGCGCACGGCTAAAGACCTGCGCGTGTTGGTTCGCGCCCTCGCCGCTAAGGAAGGGAAACGCGTTAGTGTTGACATAATCGACGCGGGTGCCGCAGCGTGAAAAAGACTTTATCACTCCTGCTCGCGGCCTCGCTCATAACGCTCCTGTTAGGTGCCTGTATGGGTACGCCGCCTAATCCTAACGCAAGCCCCGAACCTAAAGACCTCGACCCTACGTCGCTCTATAACACCGTCTGGAGTTTTCAACGCGCCGTTCGCGGCGGCTTCGAGGTCACAGCAGTCGACCAGACGGAGCTTGCGGACTACAAATTCGAGTTTAGCGATAACAGCACCGTCAAGGTCAACGGAGCTAAACCGGTCGCGTACACTACCGAGGGCGCGTATATCGACGCGGACGGTACAAAGTTAATGTTTGACGGTAAAACCCTGAGCTTCCTTATAGAGGACAGCGAGGGTTCTACGCGTTACTACTTCGCAAGCTGATGGAAAAGAAATACGACCTTACCGCGCTGGGCGAGTTGCTGATAGATTTTCAGTACCTGCCTGAGAGCGCGACGTTCAAGGCAAACCCGGGGGGCGCTCCGGCGAACGTCCTGTCGCAGGTCGCTAAACTCGGCGGCTCTACGGCGTTTATAGGCAAGGTCGGGCGCGACGTATTCGGGCGGCAATTGCGGGACACGTTACAGGGTCTCGGCATTGCCGTGTC
The DNA here is from genome assembly GCA_031261635.1 of Oscillospiraceae bacterium. GTDB lineage: Bacteria > Bacillota > Clostridia > Oscillospirales > Oscillospiraceae > JAISJH01. The sequence continues at coordinate 43,354 of JAISJH010000083.1, read as the reverse complement.
CGGGCTTGTTACCGATAACGCGGCGCCCACAACGCTCGCGTTCGTTACTAACGGCGACAACGGCGAGCGCGAGTTTGCCTTTTACCGCAGCGGTACCGCCGATACGCGCTTGTCGCTGGAGGATATCGACGCGTCGCTTATCGCGGAGAGCGCGGTGTTCCACTTCGGCACGCTGTCGCTTACGTATGAGCCTGCGGCCTCCGCTACGCGCTTCGCGCTTGAAATAGCTAAAAACTCCGGCTGTCTGATTAGTTTTGACCCGAATTTGCGCCCCGCGTTGTGGGACGACCTCGGGAGGGCTAAGAAAATGATACGCTTCGGCGCGGCTAACTGCGATATAATGAAAATCGCGAAAGAGGAAGCGGAGTTTGCCGGGCTGTCGCCAAAGGCGTTCCCGAAGCTGACCTTCGTAACGGACGGAGCTAACGGCAGCGACTGCCTCTACAAAGGCGCGAAATATCACCGCGAGGCGTACACGATAAACGCCGCCGACACCACGGGCGCGGGCGACGCGTTTATGGGCGCGGTGCTACACAAACTAACCGGGCGCGGAAAGGACGGTATAGACGCGCTCTCGAAAAACGACATTTTCGACGCCCTGGAGTTCGCAAACGCCGCGGGAGCGATAGTAGCAACCCGCCACGGCGCGCTACTCTCTATGGCAAGCGAACAGGAAATAAAAAACCTGCTAAAAAAGTAATTTCCCAAGCTATTACGACAGACTTCGCGTAAACACTATGGTATAATTCAGTTAACAAATATCAAATATCAGATTGTAGATTGCAGATTGCAGATTACTATTTCAAATTGTAGATTTTGTAGCTTGCTGTTTGCTGTTTGCAGAGCTGTATTCAAATGGTACCAAGCCAAGAGTTCGTCATTGCGAAGCCGCGGTACGCTTGCGATACGTAGGACGTATAGCGGCGAAGCAATCCAGTGCCGGGGGCGTAACTTACGTATCTGTGGCGTATACTACTGGATTGCTTCGCGCCTATACCGCGTTGTATGATAAGCCTCCCGGCGCTCGCAATGACGGACTCTTGGCTCCGCACCTTTTGAATACACCCTCTGCAAACTGATATTTGATATTTACCAACTGTTAACTGAACCGAGGTGTATCGTGAAGCAAAAAGTGTTGTATCTGCCTGTTGCGGATATATCTCCTAATCCTATGCAGCCGCGCAGGTTTTTTGAGCCTACTTCGCTCGCGGAACTCAGCGAGAGCATCAAGCAATACGGGATATTGCAGCCGCTGAACGTTCGCAAAGCCGGTAAATACTACGAGCTGATAGCTGGGGAGCGGCGGCTTCGGGCGGCGCGGCTCGCGGGACTGTCGATGGTTCCGTGTCTGCTGAATGACGTTGACCCGGAGCTGTCGTCGCTGATTGCGATGGTGGAAAACCTCCAGCGCAAGGACCTCGATTACATAGACGAAGCCGAGGGCATAGCGCGTCTGATAAAAGCCTACGGACTGTCGCAGGAGGAGGCCGCGCGAAAGCTCGGCAAAGCGCAGTCGAGCGTAGCGAATAAGCTTCGACTGCTGAAACTCGCGCCGGAGCTTTTATACGTTCTGCGGGAAAACGGCCTGTCCGAGCGCCACGCGAGAGCCTTACTGCGCCTCGACACCAACGAGGAGCGTATAGCAGTCCTCCGAAGCATAATCGACGACAAGCTCACCGTTGCCAAAACCGAAGCCCTCGTAGAGGACTACATAGCCCTCGGCAGAGAGCCGGAGGAACCGCCGCCCCGCGAGGAACCCGCCGCGCTGAACTTCTCCCACGTAGCCGACGCCATTCGCAAGCGCAAAGTAGTTGTAAAAGACGTGCGTATTTTCCTCAACACAATAGCAAAATGCTACGACACAATGAAAGCCGCCGGAATAGGCGCGGAATACGGCAAAAACGAAACCGAGAGCGAGATATTGCTCACGATAAAGATACCGAAGTGACAGTTAACAGTTAGCAAATATCAAATATCAGAGACGTTAAGACAATTGATAGTTGATAATTGATAATGAATAATATCGGGGGTTTGGACGAGGGTTGCGTGACGCACAATAAACGTAGGGGCGGGTTTCAAACCCGCCCTCCCACGTCCCACGTCCCACGTCCACCGTCCACCGTCCCGGCGTGGTGCGCCGTCTTTGCGAGCGCCGCCGCACTTGCGATACGTAGGGCGTCTAGGCGCGCGGCAATCCAGTGCCGGGAGCGTAACATACGTATGTTTCGCTCCCGGCACTGGATTGCTTAGCACCTGTAACGTTCTACGTATCGTGGGCATACCGGTGCTTCGCAATGACGGTGCGCCGTCCCGGCGCACCCCAAGCAAGAGGGCGGGTTTGAAACCCGCCCCTACGTTATTCCCGGCGTAATCAGTTATATCGCAAACTCCGCAGTCACGCCCTGTTCCGCTAGCGTATCCGCGTCGGAGGTATTGCCTATCGTTACCGTATACACCGTGCCGCTTTTAGCCGTCCATTGTTTGCCGTCAGTGTATTTTTCAACGTTTTCGTTCAGCGCGCTGCTGCCGTCGTCGTAGTATTGCAGGTCGCGCTTTGTCAGCGTCAGCGTTATTGTTTCAGTTTCGCCCGGGTCGAGGATTTTAGTTTTCGCGAAGGCGCGAAGCTCGCGGCGGGGGCGCTGTTCCTCTTTATACGTGCTTGCCCCTAAGTATAGCTGAACGACCTCTTTGCCCGGAACGTCGCCTGTGTTCGTGACATTTACCGTTGCCGTCAGCGTCGCCGTATCGACGCTCAAAGCGGAAAACTCAAATGTCGTGTAACTAAGCCCGAAGCCGAACGGATAGGCAAGCCGCGACTGCTCGCCGAACGTGTCAAAATAGCGGTAGCCGACATACACGCCCTCGTCATAGTACACCGGGTTAGTGCCAAACGTCAGCCCTGCGTGTTCGGCTTTCGCAATCGAGGGGCTGTCGTTATACGTCAGCGGGAAGCTCTGCGTGAGCTTGCCGGAGGGGTTTACGCGCCCCGATAGGATATCGGCTATAGCGTTCGCGCCCTCCGTCCCGGGGTTATAGACGTCGAGTATAGCGTCAGCCTTTTCGCGGAACAGCGCGGTATTAACCGCCGAGCCGCAGTTCAGCAGCACTATAACGCGCTTACCGGCCTTGTGGAAAGCGTCGGCGTAGGGGGCGAACACGGAGCGTTCGCGCTCGCAAAGCTCGAACTCGGCGGGTATAACGTCCTGCCCCTCGCCTGATACCCTTGTCATAACGAATACGAATGTTTCCGCGCCTTTTTCTAGCGCGAGTTTAGCGGCGGCGCTTACGTCCGAAGCTTTTGCGGCAATATTCGCGCCCTCGTCCTCGCCGAGAGCCTGTCCGTGCGGCAGGTCTGACGTTCCGGCGATTTCGCCGTCGCGCTTCCATTCCACTACCTTGAAGCCGTTGCTTTGGAGGCCTTCGCGAAGCGTCGGCGCGTACTGCGCTCCGTTATCAGCGTTGAATTTAACCTGTGCGCTTCCGCGCCCCTGCGTTACTATATCGCCGAGTGATGCCGTACAGTTATACCAGCCTAAATTTTCAAGCTCGTCATAGGCTATTTCGCTCGTAACAAGCGAGATTTTGGTACCGGTAGCGAGCGGCAGGGCGTTTTCACTGTTTTTCAGCAGGACAAAGCCCTCTGCGGCAAGGCGGCGGTTGACTTCGGCGGATTTCAGCTGTATGCGACTGCCTCCGAAGTATAGCGAGCGGTCGTTGATAATCTTTTTCGTCAGCCCGGTTTTACCGTAGGAGCCGTCCGCCTGGAAATTCCCGTAAACGCCGTTATAAGCGTTAGATTTAAGCACGAGCCTCAGCATATTGCGAACCGCCGAATCAAGCAGTTCGGCGCGTTTAGCCCGCTCCCCCGCGTCAACGTGCGGGTCGCGAAGCCAGTCAAGCACAGGCTTGCCGTTTCGCGTAGGCTCACCGAGGTCCATCTTCGCGATAAGCGATTTAACAGGGTCGTAATCCGCGCCCCAGTCGCTCATTACGAGGCCGTCCCAGCCCCACAGTTCGCGCAGGGTTTCTGTCAGAAGCCAGGTATTGGCGTTAGCGAGCGTGCCGTTGATAGCGTTATAGGCGACCATATACGTCCAGGGTTCAACTTGTGAAACAAGCTCAAAACCGCGCAGATATATTTCGCGCAGGGCGCGCTCGCTCGCCACAACGTTGCCCTGTCCGCGATGATTTTCCTGGTCGTTCCCCGCAAAGTGTTTAGGCGAAGTGCCTACGTTGCCGGACTGTACGCCCTTTATGTACGCCGCGCCGATAAGACCCGTAACGTAGGGGTCCTCCGAGTAATACTCGAAGTTGCGCCCGCCGAGCGGGTTTCGCTGAATATTCAGCCCGGGCGCGAGTATAACGTCAACAGCAAAATGTTTGGCCTCTGCCGCGACGCGTTTGCCGACTTCCTCAACGAGTGCGGTATTCCACGTCGAGGCCATTCCCGTAGGCGAGAGCCAGACCGTGGCGTTTTTCCGCATACGCACTCCCGCGGGACCGTCCGCAAGCACCAGCCCCGGTATTCCGAGGCGCGGTATTGCGTAGGTCGCTCCCGCCGGTCCGTCGTTGATGTAGTTTGTAGGGTCGCCGCCAATGCCGCCTGTGAAAGCGATTTTTTCCTCGTCGGTCATTGAGGCTATCGTTTCATTGATATTATCGGGCGCGAGCTTTTTAACCGTAGCGTCGGGAACGTAGAACAGCGTCAGAACGGGGCTTACGAAAACGCTCCCGCCGTCGCGCCCGATTGCGACCGCTTTTATAACGACAGCGTGTCCCGCGTCCGCGCCGCGTATCGCGATTGGCTTAGTATAAAGCTCGCCGTCAACGGGGTCGGGAACTTCGCTCAAAGCGTCCTCCGTGAGCTTAAACGCTCCCTGTTCGTAGGGTACAAGCCCGGTAGTCACGCGAAGCTCTATAGGCTGAACATTTCGCAGCATAGGCGCGCCGAGCTGCGTGATAACGGCTCCGGCGGGCGGCGCAATCGCAACCGCGGACGGCAAATCGCGCGGCAAATACGCTCCCGGCGAAATGTTCGCGGAGGGTTTTTGAGGAGCCTCCTCCAAATAGCCAAGCTCACTGCGCTCCCCCCCGAATTTAACAAAAGCGCAGAGCTTAAAATACGGCGGCAGAGGTTCCGTGTAGGTCGCGGAGGCTCCGAACTGCGAATCGGCCGCAAGCGCCGTCAGCCACTCGCTCTCGGGCAGTTTGGAGTCAAGTGTGAAGCGGATTTCCAGTCCCCCGCGCTGAATGTTCTCGGGAGTAATCCACGGGTGGTTGATAATAAGAAAATTTCCCCAGTGCATAAAGGTCGGCGCGTTGTTCGTACTCATAGCTGTTACCCTCCTAATGTCGCTTTAAGGTTATTTTACCATTTCTGTACGCTTTTGTCAATAGTTAACAGACAACAGATAACAGATAACAGATAACAGTTATCAAATATCAAATATCAGAGACGGAGGTTATGACAATTGATAATTGATAATTGATAATTACGAGGGGGTTGGACGTTGGTTGCGGGGGGACGTAGGGGCGGGTTTCAAACCCGCCCTTCCCGCGCACTGCGCAGGGAAATGGGGCAGGGCGTTGCCCCTACAAGGATTGTGGGTTCATTTATTATTGCAAAACAAAGGGGGCGGGTTTCAAACCCGCCCCTACGTATCCCTCGTCCAAAACCATCGTCTCTGATATCTGATATTTGATAACTGTTAACTGCATTGGCGGAGAGAAGGAGATTCGAACTCCTGAACCTTTTGGGGTTGCCGGTTTTCAAGACCGGTGCCTTCGACCGCTCGGCCATCTCTCCAGTCGTTTGCGTAACTTTGGACGGTTCGCACTGTGTTTGTCATTATACTCCAACGCGCGAGTTTTGTCAAGTGGTGTTTTTGGCAGATAACAGTTATCAAATATCAAATATCAGAGACGAGAGCTTGGACGTTGGTTGCGGAGGACGCACCGCGCAACGTAGGGGCGGGTTTCAAACCCGCCCTCCCCGCGCCGTGCGCGGACGTAACCCCGTCCACCGTCCCGGCGCATTGTGCCGGGACAGGGCAGGGCGTTGCCCTGTCCGTGGTGCGCCGTCCCGGCGCACCGTCTTTGCGAAGCCGCCACCGCACTTGCGATACGTAGCGATGATATGCGGCGAAGCAATCCAGGGTTGACGTAGTTGCCTGCGATACGCCGTATGTTGTCCCCCCGGCACTGGATTGCTTCGCACCTGTAACCTTGTACGTATCGCGGGCGTACCGGTGCTTCGCAATGACGGGCGGGGCTTCGCCCTCGCCCTTGCCCATACGTAACCCCTTCGTCGTATTTCCCCGCAACCCCCGTCTAATCCCTCCAAAGCCCCCCTCTTTAGAGGGGGGACGCGCCCGCAGGCGCGGGGGGTGCCTCCCGCAGGACGTAACCCCCGTGTGCGCCCCCCGTAATTATTCATTATCAATTATCAATTGTCAATTGTCCAATCCCCTCGTCTCTGATATCTGTTATTTGCTAACTGTTAACTGACTACAACCCCTCTTGACAAACCTTGGCGAATGATGTATAATATTGTCGAATACATAAGTGTTCATTATACCAACTGAAGCTACAGGAGGCAGATTATATGGCGAGTTACCTATCTCCGGGCGTTTATGTCGAGGAGTTCGACTCGGGTCCGGTTCCAATGCAGGGCGTCAGCACCAGTACAGCCGGTTTTATAGGGCTTGCGGAGCGCGGGCCGGTTGTCGGAAAACCGCAGTTTATAACGAGCTTCGCGGCGTATAAGCGCATATACGGGGGCTACCTCGGCGAGGCCAAATACGGCGTTAACCGTTTCCTCCCCTACGCTGTCGAACAGTTTTTCGCAAACGGCGGCTCGCGTGCCTACGTTACGCGCGTAGCTCCCGAGGGCGCGGAAGCGGCGGGGGCGGCTTCGGGCGCGCTGAAAATTACCGCCGCAAACCCGGGCGACTGGGGCAACCAAATCCGCGTTACAGTCTCCGAGGCTCACAAGGCTAAAACGCTCGTTAAATCGCTGAACGGCGCCGAGCTAACGCTCAAAAACCCGGACGGCTTCAATATCGGCGATATCGTTGAGCTTTTCAACGGCGAGGTCAAAGCCTACGCGGAAATCAAAAACGCCGCCGACGGTCTTATCACGCTCGACGCGCCCTGCACTATGGACGATATCGCCGATACTACCCCCGGAACGCCCAAGTACATACGTACCGTGGAAATCTCGCTGTCTGTAAAACTCGGCGAAACAGTCGAATTTTTCGCGGATTTGTCGCTTAACGGCGAAGCGGTAAACTATATAGGCTCGCGGGTTTCCAAAAGCGAGCTTATACGCGTTGAGCTTGAACCCGGCGAAGCGGTTACAGGCGAAAACCTACTCGCCTATGACGGACTAACGCTCGCGCTGGAGGGCGGGACTGACGGCGACGTTCTGAACGTTGACGCGACCGTCTTTAACGGCACGGATAACGGACCCGGTAAGCGCACAGGGCTTGCCTCTTTCCTTGAAAATAATGACGTGAGCATTATAGCGGAGCCGGGCGTAACGCTTCCCGCCGCGCAGGCCGCGCTTATCGCGCATTGCGAGAATTTGAAATCGCGTTTTGCCGTGCTTGATATTCCCGCCGACTTGAAAAAGGTCGGCGAAGTCGGCGAGTTCCGCGATATGTATGACAGCACCTACGCCGCGATATATCACCCCTGGCTGGAGGCGCTTGACCCGCTGTCGAAGCGCGGAGCCTACTTCCCGCCGAGCGGCGCGATATGCGGCATCTACGCGCGAGCCGACACGGAGCGCGGGGTTCACAAAGCCCCCGCAAACGAGGTGGTTCGCGGTTGCACGGGGCTGTCGGTAACATATAACGCGGGCGAGCAGGATATCTTAAACCCTATTGGTGTAAACCTAATCCGCGCGTTCACGGGGCGCGGCATACGCGTCTGGGGCGCAAGGACAATCAGCTCGAACGGGCTGTGGAAATACATCAACGTTCGCCGCCTGTTTATATTTGTCGAGGAATCTATCAAGGCTAACACAAACTGGGTAGTTTTCGAGCCGAACAGCGAGGTACTCTGGAGCAGGGTTTCAAAAACGATAGAAATGTTCCTCGCGGGAGTATGGCGCACAGGCGCGCTCGCCGGAACCTCGCCGTCCGAAGCGTTCTACGTGGAGTGCGGACGCGCAACTATGACGCAGGACGATATAGACAACGGCCGCCTGATTTGCAATATAGGAATAGCGCCCGTAAAGCCCGCCGAGTTCGTAATCTTCCGCATAACCCAGCACACCGCTTCAGCGGAATAACTCCCCGCTTTTCAACAGGCGAAAAATGAAGAAAGGGACACTTAACTATGGCTATAAACTATCCGTACCGAGTATTCCGCTATCAGGTAGAAATGGACGGTATTTCCCGCGCGGGTTTCAGCGAGGTTTCGGGAATGAACCTTACCGTCGACCCGATAGAATACCGCGAGGGCGACGACTTACGCAATACCCCGCGCAAGCTCCCCGGTTTGACTAAATTCGGTAATGTAACGTTCCGCTGGGGAGTTTCAGACGACAGCGACTTCGTTGACTGGATACTCTCCGTAGCTCCGTCAAACACCGCAAACCCGACGGGGCTTCAGCGCAAGAACATCACTATCACGCTCTTTGACGACGCGGGTTCGCCGGGTCCGAGCTGGAACCTGATAAACTCCTGGCCGGTAGGCTACACGGTACCCGACCTAAGCGGTCTTGGCGGCGAAATAGCAATCCACTCCCTCGAAGTAGCCCACGAGGGGCTAGAACACACCCCGGGAGCAACCGCCGGCGAAGCCTCGATGATATAAGGGGAGGCTACGGCGCGTAGCGGCGGGGCGGCTACGCCGTGCGCGGACGTAACCCCGTGTGCGTCGTCCCGGCGCATTGCGCCGGGACAGGGCTGGGCGAAGCCAAGCCCGTCTTTGCGAAGCCGTCACCGCACTTGCGATACGTACCTATGATATGCGGCGAAGCAATCCAGGGTTGACGTAGTATCCTGCGATACGTTGGGACGTATGTTGTCCCCCCAGCACTGGATTGCTTCGCACCTGTAACGTCCTACGTATCGCAAGCGTACCGGTGCTTCGCAAAGACGGCGCACGGCGCCGGGACGAGGGCAGGACGGGGGACGCCCCCGCGCACGGCGCGGAAACCGCCCCACCACGTCCCACCGCCTTGCCTTCCGTATTTCCACACACCAACATTGAGGATACCTAACTATGCAGACAGAATACGACTTCACCCTCCCACGCGGTTATTTAGACCAGAGCGGTGATTTGCACCGCTCCGGGATTATGCGGCTTGCTACCGCCGCAGATGAGATTTTGCCTATGCGCGACCCTAAGGTTCAGCAAAACCCCGCTTATCTTGCGGTTGCGCTGCTGTCGAGGGTTGTTATAAAACTCGGGAGCGTGTCGGTTATCAACACTCGCGTTATCGAGAGCCTCTATACAATGGATTTAATGTTTTTGCAGGATTTATACCAGCGTATCAATACTCTTGATATGCCGGTTTATAAAGTCGTCTGTAGCCACTGCGGGGAGGAGTTTGACGTGCCGCCGGATTTTTTAACGCCGCTGAGTTGACTTTATACCCGCGGGACAGACTGTACGACGAGATGGCCTTTTTAGCCTATTACCTGCACTGGGCGCCGGAGCAGTTATTAAAAATGGAGCATAGCGAGCGGCGGAACTGGTGCGCTAGGGTATCGGAGATTAACAGGCAACTCAGCGGTAATCGAAACGAGCGCATAGACTTCAAATAGGTAAAATGTTATGACGACAAAAATACAGGAACCCTTGGCGGCGTACCGCTTCATAGTGGAAATAGAGGACGGGGGAAGCGCGGTACAGGCGGCGTTCACGGCTTTTTCCGGCATACGCGCGCGGACTGAAACGGTAACTGCGCGGACGGGCGCGGAACCGCGCGGCGTTCTGCGCCATATCCCCGCGCTCACGACCTACGAAAACGCGAGCCTTACAAAGGGCGTAATCGGCGGCGGCGTACTGCTTGACTGGCTGAAACGAGTAGCCCCGGGAAACTCGGCGGCGGCGAGCGGGAAAAATATGTTTCGCAAAGTCAATATTTACGCGCTCGACTACGCCGGAACCCGCGCAATCCGCTGGACGCTGTATGACGCTCTGCCGGTTTCGTATGAACTCGCGGAAATGGACGCCCTGCAAAACGCCGTTTTGAGCGAGAAGGTTGAGTTTGCCTATCACGGCTATAGCCGCGAAGTGCTGAAAGGCTGAAAATGTTTGATTTTATCCCGGCTTCGTTTTTCACGGTTCACTTTGAGGGTATAGGCGCGGGAGTATCCGGCGAGTTTACGTCCGTAAGCGGGCTTGACGTTGAGTTTGAGTGGGAAACCTACAGCGAGGGCGGCACGAATTATCCGCGCCGCTTTTTCAAGGGGGTTGTCCCGCAGACCTTAGTGCTTGAACAAGGCACGCTCTCCGGCGCGGACGCGTTCGCGGAGTGGATAATGAGCGTCAACCTCGGGATAACAAAAAGGCTGAACGGCACTATAGAACTCCGCGCCCCGTCCGGCGAGGTAAAGCGCGAGTGGCTCGTAACAGACGCGCTCCCGGTAAAATACATAGGCCCCCCGCTGAACGCTATGAAGTCGGAACTCGCCGTAACGCGGCTCGAATTTATTCACAACGGGTGTTTCTAAATGAATATTACGCTAAGTGAAATCACGCCGCTTACGCGGCTTATGGAGGCGTCGGCGTCGATACCTTTCGCGGAGGGGATAGCCGCAAAATACCAAAGTTCAATAAACCTCCGACGTTTTGACGAGCTGGAGTTTCTGAATACATCGAAAAATTCCGTAGTTCCGCAAGCTCCGAACGTTAATGTAACTATAACTGTCCGACAAAATTTTAATAGGGACGCAATCTATAAACATTTCCTGCTAAAACCGGGAGCAAATAGCGCGGCAAGCTCAAAGCTTGCGGCCGTTGCGCGGAATATACTGCGTTTCGCGGGCGATGTATACGGCTCAAAGCAGAGCTTTTCGAGTTCCGCTGGTGCCGGGGAATACTTGAAAATTTTCGCTTCGCCGCTGTTTGAAAATGTTGTCAGGAACCTTGTCCGCAAAGAGAGCGTATATACGTATTTCGCGCTAAAACCACCACTTAGGCTTATATTCACTCCGGGGGTTCAAAATTTCGCGACACCCGAAGCGGCGGGCGGGACTTTCAGCAAAATGCCGGACTGGGCGGGAAGTTTTCTGAAAAACAGTTTTCAGACTGTCGCAGGCACGGCGGTAAACTCTGACACTCAATTCACCGCAAACAAAACCCCGCAGAGCGTTTGGACTGCTCCTAAAACCGCGCTGACCGCGACAAAAGCCGTACAGCCCGTTGATATGCGCCTAAAATCCGACGACAGCGCGAAACCGCAGGCGTTCACACAGCGCGATGTTAATAAACTCGCCGACAAGGTTTATAAAGTAATCGAAAACCGCCTGATTACAGAGCGTAGGCGGCTCGGACTGTAGAGGCTCGATATGAAAGGTCGCTCAAACCCGTATTTTTCCGCGCCGCTCGCTAAAATGTGTATCGTCAATAACAGCGTCAAGGCGGGGAAAGAGATTTACGTGCTGTATAACCCGGAGAGCTATACGCAGTCGCGGAGCGTCCGCTACGGCTCGGCGCAGGGCTTAGGGCAGGACGGAGAGGCGCAGCAGTTCCTGGGCGGCGGCGCGCAGAAGCTGACCTTCGAGCTGTTTTTCGATACGTTCAGCGCGGGCGAGGAGGCGGGCGGCACGGTCGCCGACAGCAACAGCCTAAAAAAGAACGCGCTGTCAGTCTCGCCGGATAAACTTGACGTGCGCGACTATACAAAAAAGATTTATAATCTGATGACGATTAACGATAATACTCACGCCCCGCCAATTTTAACGGTAGCCTGGGGTTCGCTGTCCTTTACGGGCGTACTGACAGAGTGCAGCCAGCGTTTTACGAAGTTCAACGAGGACGGCAACCCCGTCCGCGCGATACTAAACGTAACGTTCACGGAATACATTGCCCCCGCGAAACTCGCAAAAGCCAATCCGCGAAATTCACCCGACACAAGCAAAGTCCGCACAGGCAAAACAGGCGACGCGCTATGGTCGCTATCTGCTGAAGCCTACGGCGATGTATCGCAATGGCGGAGTATTGCAAACGCGAACGCGCTGGCTAATCCGCGCTTATTGAAAAGCGGCGAGATGATAAATATTCCCGCGATTTGAGGGTTAACCCGATTAAAAACGTATGCTGATTAAAACCGTGTATTAAATTAAGAACGTATATTAAAAAGGTAACGACTAAACAGTCCGTCATTGCGAGCCGCGGAAAGCCCACGATACGTAGCATTGAAACCGGCGCGGCAATCCAGTGCCGGGAGCGTAACATACGTATGTTTTCCCCCCGGCACTGGATTGCTTCGCACCTGTAACGCCGTGCGTATCTCGGGCGTACCGGTGCTTCGCAAAGACGGCGCACGGCGCCGGGACGGGGAGAACGCCGGGACGGGGGAGGGCGGGTTTGAAACCCGCCCCTACGAAAGGATTGCAAAACAGTTTGGATAACTCTACCTACGATTTCAGCGCGCTTGAACTCAAATACGGCGGCTTCCTTGTTCCCTCTGTAAAGCTTGTTATCGGCGGGAGGGTTATTGACGCTACGGGGGTTCCGCTTCCAACCGTATCGGTTGATATAGATTCCGGCAAAGCCGCCGGGGGCGCGAGCGTTGTCATTGAGGATATGTACGACCTTGAAAACAGCAAGTGGCTTGACAATCTGCTTGACACGGTAAAGGTGGGCGAAACGCTTGAAATCCACGCGGGCTACGGAACAAAGAAGCTCATCTTCTACGGCTACATCGACAGTGTAAGCGTAAGCTACAGCGGGAACGCCTTGCCGAGTATCACCTTTTCCGGCATTGACGCGAGCGGCTACCTTATGAACGCCGTTACAAGCAAATATTTTGAGAATAAAACCCTGTCGGAGGCGGCAAAGGAACTCCTCGGGCAGTGCGTCAGTAAGGGTTATGCTAAAAAGCTGGAGTTTGAGGATATCCCGGATATTAAAATTGAAACAGTAAAGCAGAATATGTCGGATTACGACTGGCTGTCTCTGCTCGCGGAACGCAGCGGGGTTAACTTTTTCGTCGTACAGGGCGTATTGATTTATAAGAGTGTGCTGAGTTTTACCTCGCCGCTTATAACGCTGAACCTCGGCTCGTCGCTCCTGAGTTTTAATAGGTCAGTATCGCTGTCGGAGCAGGTTGGAAAGGTCGTTGTCAACTCGCTTGATAAAAACGGCAAGCCGATAAGCGGCGAGGCCTCGTCGTCAAGCCTTTCCGGGAGCGGCAGCGAAGCCGCCGATGCCGCGCCGGAGTTTAACGCGCTCGTTAAATCGGTAGCGGTGGCGGCGGTCTATACCGCCGAGCAGTGCAAGCGCATAGCGCAGAACCTTTTCAATAAATACTCCCTGCAATACGTTAGCGGCAAGGGAACGTGCATAGGCCTCCCGGAGCTTATACCGGGGCGTTATATAAAACTCGGGGGAATGGATAAGGCCTCGAACGCTACCTATTATATTGATAAAGTCACGCACTCTATTTCAGCCTCCGACGGTTTTACTACTGAATTTACACTGAAAGGAGCAAAATCACTATGAGCATTATGGACGCGCTGTCAGGCGACAGGGACGGAGGAATCGCGGGTACGCCGCGCTACGATTCCCTTGTTCTGGCAACTGTTACGAACCTCAGCGACCCGGAAAAACTGGGGCGCGTTAAGTGCAGACCCGTCACGGCCGACGCGGAGGTCAGGGAAACCGAGTGGTGCTATCATCTAACGCCCTGGGGTTCTGACGGTTCCGGCTTCTTTTTCTTTCCAAATGTAGGCGATTTAGTCGTTATCGCCTACTTGTTCGGTGAGATTACGCGCCCGGTCATACTCGGCGGCGTCTGGACAGGCTCGCAGAAAGCCCCCTACGCCGCAGTTGACGGAAAGAGCGAAACGGCGGCAATCAAAACTAAAAAAGGGCTTGAAATAAAACTCGACCTGAAAGACGGCAAGGAAAAACTAACGCTGATAACACCTAAAGGCGCGGCGGTAAAACTTGACGACGAAGCGGAGGTCATATCAATATCGGACAAAGACGGCAAAAACGCCCTAACGCTCGACATAAAAGGCGGCACGATAACGCTTAAAGCCAAGACGAAACTAATCCTCTCGGCGGGCGACAGCAAGATAACGCTAAATTCCGCCGGAAGCGCGGAAATTGAGTCAAAGCAATCGCTGAAAGCCGAAGCCGCGACGATTGAGCTTAAAGGCAAAAGCTCCGCGAACATAAACGCCGCGCAAATAGAGCTAAAAGCGCAGGGACAGTTAACGCTGCAATCGGGCGGTATAACGAACGTGAAAGGCTCGGTGGTGAAAATAAATTGAACGGCAGAGGGTTTTTTGGTAGCGGCGTTAAATTTCCGTTGCAGATTGATACAAAAACGGGGCGGTTAGCGATTGTGTCGGGCGAAGAAGATATCGCCGAAGCGATACGGATTATAATAGGCACCTACAAGGGCGAGCGCGTAATGCGTCCGGGTTTTGGGACGAATATCCGCGACTACATCTTTGCCCCGGCGGGGAGTTTACTATACGAAACGATAAAGACGGAGCTTGTAGAACAGCTTTTATTGCAGGAGCCGCGCATACGCGATGTTACGATAGATATATTGACAAATTCGGCGGCGGGCGAGCTTAGGATTGACATAGGCTATACAGTTCGCTCAACTAATAACCGTTATAACAAGGTTTATCCCTTTTTCACGGAGGAGGCGCAGTGAACAGTACGGCAGGCGGCGAAATACTCAAAACTTTGCAGACCCGCGCCGGGGCCTACGTCCCGGAGTGGCGCTTCCGCGCGGGCGAGGCGGAACCGGGCGCGGCGCTCGCCGCGCTGTTTGCGGAGCTGTTCGGGCAGACGCTTGAACGCTATGAGCGACTGCCGGAGAAGTATTATATAGAGTTTCTGAACTTACTGGGCGTAGGGCGGCGTTCGCCTAAATGTTCCTCCGGCTACGTGCGCTTCTTTACAAACGGCGCGGACATCAATCCGGTAAACGTCCCGGCGACTACGGAGGTGTTTGCTTCCGGCGGCGACGGCAATATTGTCTTTTCTACGGAGTACGCCATTGACGCGACTTCGGCGACTTTGAGCGAAATTTTCTACGCCGACAGGGATACTATCGAACGGCTAGACCTACAGGAACCGAAGGCCTTCTTTGAAACCTCCGGCAACAATTTGCAAAGCCGTTACTTTAGCCTGTCTAATAACAGCGTACTCAAACTGTCCGGCAACTGCGCTATTAAAATTAAACTGCGCCAGCGCGGCGTGTTCCCCGCTTCGCTTGTCGCTGAAACGCTCTCTGACCCTATGAACGCGTTGTGGCAATACTATAGCGGCGGCGAATTTGTACGCTTTAACTCGGTAACGCAGTCCGGCGGCCTTATAACGCTAACTAACAGCACGGCGCGGACGCTTGAAGCGGACGCGAACGGGCGCGTTTCAGTCTACTGCGAGTTTCACAGGGGCGCGAACATTGAGGGTAGCATAGTCCTGTCAGACGCCGCCGTAACGCTTGAACCACTGTCCCCCTTTGAGGCTGACGCGCTCGCCTACGACAGCGTGCCGATACAAAGCAGTAGCGGCGGCTACTGCTTCGGGCGCAGACCTACGGAATACGACACGTTCTACATACGAAGCGACGCGGCGTTTTCAAAAGCCGGAGCGGACGTGGTATGCGTCCTTGATATAGCGTCGGTTATAGTTGACTACAAAGAACCCGAAGCGCCGCTTGAATTTAAGAAGCGCGTAATCGAAAAGAAGCGGGTGGAAAAACTGCCGCCTGACGACGTTTTCATAGACGACGTAATCTGGGAGTTTTATAACGGCACAGGCTGGGCGCACCTTGACGTTCGCGGCGACATTAACCCCTTTAAGGCAGATATAACGCGCAGGTACGAGCTGCGCTTCACCGTCCCGGCAGATATAACTGCCGTACAGGTCAACGCCTCCGAGGGTTATTATATCCGCGCGCGCGTTACCCGCGTTGAGAATTTTTTAAGCGTCAGACCGCGCTTGCTATTGCCCTTTGTAACAAGCGTTCTCTGCGATTTCAGATACATCAAATTTCAAGCGGCAGAGTATATCTCCGCGACTAATAACCTCGAAACTACCGAACTTGAAAACGCCTATGGAAAAGGCGGCTTGGATTTTAAGATTTACGCGCCCGCCGTTACAGATAAACCCGCTATGTATTTAGGCTTTAATGGCGCACTCGCGGGACAGCCGCTGTCGCTCTATTTCGAGCTTGTGGGCGGCGGCGCGGACGCTGACGGTTTGCTTACCGTTGAAACCTCAAACGCTTTGCGGACTGAAACAATACGGCTTATTGACGAAACACGCGGTTTGCGGAAAAGCGGGCTTGTACTGCTTTATTTCAACCGCCCGACAATCGAAACGCGCCTGTTCGGTCTAAACCGCCACTGGCTTAAACTATCGCTAAACGGCAACGACGGAAATTCAGAAAAGCCGCGCGTAGTCGCGGGATTGTATACAAATACCGTACGCGCGGTTCAGACCCGGGCGGCGGGGGAGCAGATTTTCAGTACCGGCTTGCAAAATGTAACGCGGGAGTTTGAGTTATTTGAAAAGCCGGTTCAGTCCTGCAAGGTCGAAATAAGCGGCAACGCGGTACGCGAGTGGACGCGCGTAGAAGCCCTCACGCAGGCGGGAGCGGACGAGGAGGTCTACGAACTGGACGGCGAAAGGGGTTTGCTTCGCTTCGGCGACGGAGTATTCGGCAAGGCGCCGCCGCCGGGCGTTCACAATATACAAGTTCGCTACACCTACGGCGGGGGAACGTCCGGAAACATCGCACCCGGCGCGGTCAACGCCCTGCTTCAAAGCGTTCCGCGCATATCCGGGCTTGTAAACGTCACGCCGATGACAGGAGGCGCGGACGCTCCTCCGCCGGAGCGGACAGGTAAAAACCGCTTTAGGCACAGGTTTGTCCCCGTTTCAACGCGCGATTTCGAGGAGATTGTGCTTGAAAATTTCGTGAGGGTTACAAGCGTAAAGTGCCGCACCGGGCTTGACGATAACGGCGAAAAAGCACTGGGGCGCGTAACTGTCGTAGTCGCGACAGACGACGGCGATAACGCCGGACTGTGCGGGGAGATTTACGCCTATTTAGCGGAGCGTTGCGAATGTACGCTTGTGCCGCGTCTGCGCGTTATTCCCGCTTTAGAACTTAGTGTCCGCTTCGAACTTTGCGCTGTGCCGCTAGAACCGTCCGGCGCGGTTGAAATTTCATTAAGGCTCCATAAACTACTTAACACGCTGATTGACGATAAGCGCAAAACCCTCGGCATAGGCGGTATAATCACGCTTGCCGAGGTAACGGACGCGGTACTCTGCGACGAAAATGTCAGTGCAATCGACAGTCTTTTCGCCGAGGGCGTGTACATCAAGGACGGAGCGGCGCGTTACGCCGCGCTTGACGATTTCGCGCTGCCGTTTGTCATAATGCGAAGCGGCGCGCACAGCGTCCGTATAAAGGTTTGAAAACTATGTTAAACTCAATCAATCTTGACGACCAAAGCTACGAATCCATAATGGACTACATTATGTCCGAACTGCCGCGCCTCTGCCCCGACTGGACGGATTACAACGAACACGACCCGGGGATAACCATTTTGGAACTCTTTGCCTGGTATAAGGAAATGCAGCAGTATCACCTAAACGTCGTAACGGACGCGATAATCTCAAAACTGCTGTTACTACTGGGAATGAAGCAACTGCCGGAAACGCCGGCGCGGGCGATTGCGGAGCTGCCGGAAAGTTGCCCGCCGCTGCCAAAATTGTCGCGTCTGCGTGCGCCGGAGGACCTTGCTTTTGAGCTTGAGGCGGCGTATAACGCTCCTGTAAAACTTCGCGGAGTGTACGCGGAGGACGGGGACGGTACGCGCTCTGACCTTGCGGCGTATTTTAACCAGCCGAATATATCTGCCGCGCCCTTTGCCTTCGGCGGCGTTGATACCTCGCTTGTGCTGATACTCGAAAACGTCACGGGCGATACTATAAACCTCTATTTTGAGATTGAGGACAGGTGCGCCGTGCCGCGCAATACCTTTGCGGCTCCGGCGCAGGTTCCGAGAGATATAGACTGGTCTGCTGACGGCGTAACGCTCACGCTTGAAAAAGACGAAACGCACGCCCTGAGCCAAAGCGGCTTTATACGCTTTACGCCGCCCGCGAAAACTCAAACGCTTTGCGTAAAACTGACGCTTCGCTACAGCGGTTGCGAGGAGGAAGTGCGTCTGCGTTCCGTTTCCGCTACGAAAGTTCCTGTAGTTCAGCGGAGAACGTATTCCTACTACGACGGCGATACGCGGCTTGTATACGATTCAGGCGGCTTGCCCTGCCTCGAAGTCCCGCTACCCGCCGTAGAGGGCGAGGTTATCGCGAACGAGCTTGAAATACTCGTGCGCTCTGATAGCGGAGAGTATGAGCGTTGGGATTTTACGCCGGATATATTTTCAGCCGCCCCGGGAGCAAAGGTTTTTACGCTGGACGCGAAACGCGAAAATCTTGTTTTTGGCGACGGAGAGTACGGCGCGGTAGTTCCTAAAGGCGGGGACGCTATAATTATCGCGGCGTTCCCAATATCGCACCTGGAGCGCGGCAATATCCCTGCGGGAACTCTCACGATAGAAGCCACAGGGCAAAGCGCGGCAAACGAAGCGGCTCGCGGAGGTTGTAAAGCTGAAACAGTCCGCGAAACAGCGAGGCGGCTCGCGCTCCGTTTACGCAATACCAATAAATGCGCCTCGGCGGAGGATTTCAGACGCGCGGCTTTGTCAACCCCCGGCCTGCGCGTGGCCTCCGCGGAGGTGCGCGTAGGCTACGACCCGGACGCGCCGACAGGCGGGAGCGCCTACCCGGTGGTAACAGTAAACGTCCTCCCGGCAAACGTTAACGGCACAGGGCTTGCTGACGCGAGGTTTCTCGCGGCGGTATACAGGCACCTAAACGCAAAACGCCCGATAGGCGTAGCCGTGAGGGTAATGTAGGGGGCGATGCCCACATCGCCCCACCGGGTTTGACGCAGTTACGTAAACGCTGTGTAAAAGCTGTGTAAGAACCGCGTAAAGCTGTATTGAAAACGCGAAAAACTAAAAAGTCCGTCATTGCGAGCGCCGCCGCACTTGCGATACGTAGGGCGTCTAGGCGCGCGGCAATCCAGTGCCGCAGTCCGCAGATACGTATGTTACGCTCCCGGCACTATTATAATTGACAATTGATAATTGATAATGAATAATTACGGGGGATTGGACGAGGGTAACTGGGCTTGGATTGCTTCGCGCGGCTCGCAATGACGGACGTTTGACCCGCCGCCGTACTCTTGACCTTTTATCGCCTTATATACATTTTAAGAGGTACCCTAAATGCACACACAACTCGTGATTTACGATATCGCGTCCTACATTGAGGCCTCGGATAATATCGCCTTTACCGGCGGCGGGTTTACGCTTGCCTTGCGGCAACATTCCGGGGGCTTTGCGCGGCTCGGGACAATTGACGCGGCGGAATACGGTTTCAAGTGGGGGCGTTTATCGCTTGACGCGGAGGTGCCGCCGGATTCGCTTGTACGTGTTTTCGCCTGCGCGTCTGATATTGATTTACCGTTTAGCGAGTTTTCCGACGAGTTCACTTTTCAGGGGACGGGGAGCGACCTACTGCTTAACGTCAGCGGGCGTTTCCTGCGTCTGCGCTTTGAGTTGCTGTCGGGGGATAACTGCCCTAGCGTCTACGCCCTGCGTCTGCATATGTCCGGCGACCATATGACTGACTACCTGCCGGAGATTTACCGTGCCGTCGGCGGCGATTTTACACGGCGCTTCCTCTCGGTGTTTGACAGCGTTATTATGGATTTAGAGCGCGAAATATATCACATCTCCGCGCAGTACGATTATAACAGGGCAAGCGGTAAGGCCCTAAAACGAATAGCTGACTGGACAGGCGTTGACATCGACGCAAATGAAGCAGTTACACGCGGGTTTATAGCGGACGCCCTAGACGACTACGAAACAATGTACACGGTAAACGGAATAAAACGCTCGGTGCGGAGGCTAACGGGCGCGGAACCGCTGATTATTGAGTACGCCGACATAGACCCCAATTCCCGGAGCTGTCCCGATTCGGCGCTATACCGTGCGCTATACGGCGATAACCCCTACAAGTTTTTCATTCTGCTCGATTCAGATACATTCAACGACCGAAGCGACCGCGAACGCTTCATATCGAAAATGGAAACGCTTATTCCGGCGGGTACGGAGTTTGAAACGGTTATGCTGCGCCATAACATACGGCTTGACAGCCACTGCTACCTCGGTTACAATTCGTACATCTCGGGCTATATCCCCGCCGCGCTCACGGGCGATATTAACCTTACAAACTACATCGTACTCGCCGACTGACGGAGATAATCATAATGCCTATCGAACGCAACCGCTACTTTTTTGGCAAACTGCTGACAGTGCGCGATTTCAAATTGGAGCAGAATTATAACGAGTTGAAGCGCAGGCTCTTAAACCGCCTCGCGCTAGGCTCCGGCGTGATTTGCGGTCTGGGGGTTACGGTGAGCGACGACGCTACGCTCGTTATCGAAAGCGGTATGGCGATAGATTATCTCGGGCGTGAGATACTGGTTCCCGAGGCGCTTGTGCGAAAACTTGAAATGATTGACGGTTTTGAGACGCTGCAAAACCGCGACAGCGCCTACCTTTGCCTAAGCTACGACGAATACGGCACGGAACCCGTCAACGCGGCGGGCAGCAGCTCCGACAGCCGCGAGGATAACAGAATACGCGAGAGCTACAAACTGCGCCTCGGCGCGGAGCCTCCCGACTACGAAAAAATCCTCACGGCGCAGGGGCGCGAAAACGTCCGCGTAATATACGCGACGGAGGAGCTTACGCTCGTGCTGTCCGCGCCGGGCGCGGTAGTCGCGGGTGCGGCTTTAGAACTCGCCGTACTGGTGATTAAAAACGCGAAAACGCCGCCCCTGCGCTTCTCGCTCGAATGGGAGTGCGCGTTTCTGGAAAGCGGCGGTAAACGCCTCACAGCGGAGTTCGCGGAGGCCGCCTCTGAAAACGCTACTGTCAGAGAGTTGCATTTTAGCTATCCCGTTACACGAGCTTTAGACACAACTGTCGCGCTGTTCCCGGTCGGGATAGAGATGAATATTGAACTGGGTAGCTGGAAATATAAAAATTTTATTCAGCCGGAGCTTGAGGTCAGAATTTGCGCGTCTAACGAAAGTCTGCGCGAATACAGGCATATTCGCGATAGTTTGAACTCCGTGCTGATAAGCGAGGAAATTCCGATATACCTCGCAAAGCTCGAGCTAATCAGCGCGGCTAAACGCGTCTTTATAAACTCCGCGTTCAATCTGCCGTTTGGGCAACTGTTCCCGACCACGGCGGCGGTTGCCCCGAAGTCTGATAGCGCCGCCCCGGAGTTTAATATAACGACCGCCGTCAAGACCATAGAATATTCGCAAAACCCGGAGGTTAAAGTAGCGAACAGCGGCGGCGATATTCACTTCGAGTTTTCGCTCCCGGCAACTGAAAACCGCGATTTCCGCACAAGCCACGGCTATGTGGATATAGCGATGCCGGGCGGCTTAAAGGTAAACGCGAAGTATTATAGCGACGAGATATCGCACGGCTTAGGTCCCGGCAACGTAAACCTGCGCCTCGCGATAGAGTTTCGCGCTGACGACGGTGATACGCGGGCAACGCTGTTCGGTAACAGCGAGATTTTCAGGTCTAAACAGTCAGAGGAAACGCCGCCCCGCGCCGAAGCCGCCGCTATTGTATACCCCGACAAAGGAACAATGCGAATCGGGGTTTGGATACACGATGACATCTTCGGAAGCTCCCTGCGCGTCCGCTACTTCGCCGACAAAAGCGAAACGCGCCCGCCGCCCGCAGATGAGCGTTTGAGCATAGAAATTTCCCCGGAAGTCCTGCGCTTAAAACCCGGGGAACAGCGGCAATTGCACGCGCTTATAAAAGGCGCTGCGGACAAAGCAGTTATATGGTCAGTACAAGAGGACAACGGCGGCGAAATAGACGCGGAGGGCAATTACAAAGCTCCGGAGGCGCGCGGAACCTACGAGGTCATAGCCAAAGCCGCCGCAGATGTAAGCGTCCACGCAAGCGCGTTTGTGATTGTTATGTGATTAGGATACAACGGAGGAAGCAGACTATGCGACGCGGCTCAAAAATCAAAACCTTTCTGCTGTTTTTTTCACTTGTTTGCGAAACGCTGTATCTGTTCGCCGACGTTTATTTTAACGCGCTTGTACTGCGGCTGATTGCGCGTCCTAATGCGGGCGACGCTCTTATCGCCGCCGCTATTGCCGCCGGGATTTATCTTTTTAGCTATATATTTTACTATGCCGTGTGCTATCGGCGCGGGAAGTCGCTGCCTGTTCTGCTTGAAAGTTTTCTGCTGTTTACGCTGTCGTTTGAGCTGCTGTTAACCGGCGTGTATCAGGTGTTTTTCCCGCTTTGGGAGCGCGGTATTATCGCTCTGCCGGACGGTGAGTTGTTTACGCTTGTCGCCGCGCTGCCTGTTATTATGGCGGCGGTAGTTTATATAATCGCGCTTGCCTATATCGGCGGCGTTGTCGGCGGCATACGAAAAATTCGCCGGACAATCTACGCGGCCATTGCGAAAAAAGAATACGCGCCCTCATACATAACGAGCGGGAGCGAACTGCAAGCCTTATCAAGCGAGGTCAACGAACTCACCGAGGCCGCCCTGAACGTTGACAGCGCGGCGAAACGCCGGAGCGAAGCGTATCTGCGCTTTATCCCGGAGCGTTTCCTCTCGCTGATAGGTTTAGGCGACATAGAGGAGATTACGCGGAGTATGACCGCCTCGCGCGAAATGGCCGTTATGAGCGTACTCTACGGGCTAACCTTCGGGGACGACAGCGACGCGGGCTTGATATTCGACCGCGTAAACGCCGTAACCGGGCGGGTTTCCGGCGTCGTAAGCAATAACGGCGGGACGATGTTTAACTATAACTACAACGGTTTTGAGGCGGTTTTTGACAGCGCAACGGCGGCGGTAAAATCCGCCGTGGCAATTCAACGCGATTTTTATAGCCGCGCGGGTTCGTATTCTAAAATACGCGTGGGTATAGACTACGGACTTGTACTGCTCGGGGTAGTCGGCGACGAGCGGCGGCAGACGCCTACGATTGTATCGGCCGCCGCGGATAACTCGCGCGAACTTTCGCAAACCGCGAAGCTTCTGAACGTCGGCATACTCTGCGGCGAGGCGGTGGCAAACCTCGCGGAGGGCTATAATTCGCGCTACATAGGCAAACGCGGCGACAAGCCGGGTCCCGCAAGGGTCTACGAGTTTTACGACGGCGCGCCTCCGGCTTTAAGCGAACAGTTCAAACGCCTAACCGCCGATTTCAACAGGGGCATACTCCTTTTCTACAGCGCGAACTATTCGGCGGCAAAACGCGTTTTCCTCGACATAGTAAAACAATGCCCGGAGGACAGCGTTAACCGCTACTACCTATACAAAACGGATAAGTTCGAGCGGAACCCCCCGGCAACAGATTTCGCGATAGGCGACGATGAATGAGCGGGGTTACAGTGAACGGGGTTATGTTTATTAAGAGGCTGTAACCAAAACGTGAAAAGCGAATAAGAGGTTGTAACCAAAACGCGAAAAACTAAAAAGTCCGTCATTGCGAGCGCCGGAAAGCCTAACATATAAGTAGGTTTAGGCGCGCGGCAATCCAGTGCCGCAGTCCACAGATACGTATGTTACGCTCCCGGCACTGGATTGCCGCGCCGGTTTCACTCCTACGTATCGCAAGCCTACCGCGGCTCGCAATGACGGACTTTTGAATAGCTACCGTTTGAATACACATTCTTAACAACCTGAAAAGGTGAGTGCGTCACCATTCGCCGCAACCCAAAGAGAGGTACACATTTGCAATTAGCCTTAGATGTCCTTTTAGAATCGCTTGTGATAATCTATCGCGGGGTCAGGGCCTTTGCCCGCGGGCGGCTGCTTGACCTTGCCACGGGGTTACGAGCTTTTATAAATTCGGTGAAACTCGCGCTTGAAACTGTTCCCAAGGCCTTAGCGGCGGCGCTCAAAATTGCCGCTAAACCCTCGGAACGCGCGGACTATGTGGAAACCAGGCGGCTGTATGTAGCGAAATCGTTTATACTGGGGCTTATTGCTACCCTTATCGCTATCGCGCTGTTCGGCTGGTTTGTCGGCTATCCGTTTATCGTGTCGAAACTTTTCACGCTTCGTATATGGGAGAGCGACGACCGCCTCCCGGCGTACAGCGGGCGCGTTATTGTCACCTATGACGAAGCGTTATTAAACCCTAAGTTTCAGACGCGGCTTAACCGCGGCGCGCCGATTGAAACGGCGGTAGTCTATGACGAAAGCGCTTACATAGTGTACGAGGGCGGCTACGACAAGTTGACGTATTCGGGCGCGGGTTCGCTGTATGACAAGGGTACGCTAATATATAAAGGCGAGTTTCAGGATAACCAAAAAAGCGGTTTAGGAAAAGAGTATTTTCCGAACGGCGTTATAAAATACGCCGGAACTTTCGAGGAAGATTTATACAGCGGCACAGGCAAAGAATACGCCAACACCGGGGCTTTAGTATACTCGGGAGAGTTCGCGGAGGGTCTATTCAACGGCGCGGGGATATACTACAAGCCGGATTCAATAACAATAGAGGGAACATTTTCGCGCGATTACATATTGGGCGACGCGGTTTTGCGAAAGTCCGGCAAGCTCGCGTATAAGGGAGCCTTTGACGGTATGAACCCCGGGGGCTTCGGGACGCTGTACGATATTGATACGGAAGCGCCGCTGTTCGCGGGTCTTGTAAACGCTAACGAGCTTGATTTGCGGCAGTTTGAGGGATTTACGGCAGACGCAATACGCGCGTCGTTTTTCGCCTCACCCCTGCGCGAAAATCTAAAAAGCGACCATTTCACAATAACCGAGCCTAATACCGGGCTGGTTTTCATCTGCACGCTGAAAACGCCGGAGAGCGAGCCGCAAGTGCTGCAGGTTACGAAACTAGACGGCGCGGCTAACTCGCTTATAAAAGAACAAGTAGGCGAGCTGCTGTTTTTCAAAACTCCGGCGGCTAACGAAAACGGCGAAACAGGCGGCGTATCAGGCGGCGAAGCGTCTAGCGAAACAAGCGATAAAATCGAAACAGACAAGGGCGGCTATACGGGAGAACCTCCAAAAAACGGCATAGACGCGGCTGAAATACTCGCGGCGGCATTGGACGATTTACTAATTGCCGAACCCGACCCCTTTTATCCGACATTTGAGGAGCCGCGCCCGGAACTTCCCCCGCTGTCAGAGCTTTTGAGTGCTTCGGAACTTGACGCGGAGACCTTAGGCAAAGTTTTAATCGCCGCCACTGATTACGTGCGCTATAGCGCCTACATAGAAGCCCTGCAATCTGAACTTTCAATAAAAAACTCCGAACTGGCACAGGCGGAGAACGCCGCGAAAACAGGCGGCGGCGATACCGAGGCTTTACGCCTTACGGCGGAGCTTGAAAAGCTCTCGGAGCGGCGTGACGCCTACGCGCTGTCACTTGCGAGGGCGGGCGTTATAATCAGGGACGCTACAGGCGCGGACATACGCGAGTACAGGGCGACGGACGCGCTCTTTGAACAGGACTTCGCTAATTTTAATCTGGCGATAATGGCGGCGGGGATATCCGATAAGGCCGCGCTTGTTGAGTTCAAATTGAAAACGCTTGACCTCGCTATTAACAAAAACGCTCTGGACAGCGCCAGAGCTGATTTCGCTAAGAGTGTAGCGGACTTGCAAGCGGTTAAGCAGGAGTTTGCTTCGGATAAAACTACTATTGGAAGCGTTAATAACGCCGCCTGCAACGTTTTAGAAAATTACACGCGGTTTTATAACGCACTCGCCGACTACAGTAAAACTCTTATAGAACTGAACATAATATGCGGCGGGCGTATTTCCGACGCCTGCGACTGGCTGAAAACCGATTTCGCGGCGGCGTTCAGGCGCACAAAGCAAAAACTCGAAGCCGAGGAAGCCTTAAAAGCCGCGGAGGCAAACGCAAACGCCGCGCTTCCGGCCTTGCCGGACGTGCTATGAACACGGAGGAAAACAAATGGGCGATTATACGGTATTCGCGGAGGCGGGAGACGCGCTCGTAAAACTCCTGCGGGCAAACCTTACCCCGGAGCCTGTGGCTAATCCCGAGCAGATTGGCCTGTGCTCCCCGCACAGTCCTGAAAACAATCTGCTTACGGTGTGCCTTTTCCATATCGGGGAGGATACTAATGACGGCAGGGGCGGTTATGACCAGGCTTCGCGCGATGTTCAGCGTATCCGTCCGGCGCGGTTCAGTCTGCGCTTCCTTATTACAGCACATTCTAAAGCGCCGGAGAATATGCGCGAGGCAGACTGCTACCGCGTAATCGGCGCGGCTACGCGGACGCTGCTCGATAACCCGCGGTTGCCTCCGGGCGTTTTAGGCGGCTCGCTTGCCGAATATGACGCGCGGCTTCACCTTTTAATAGAGCGGCTTGATTATGAGGAACTGTTCAAAATCTGGAACAACACGTCCACGGCGTATAAGCTCTCAATCGTCTGCAAAATCGAGGGCGTAGGGCTAATCTCAAAACGCGAGCGCAGAGTGGCGCGTGTAGAGGAGTTTACGATTAAAGGAGAACAAGCGCAATGACTATAAGATGCTCACTCGCGCTCTGTCTGCGAAACGCGGCTGACGGACGCGCTCTGGAACGCGGGGATATACGCGCCCGTATAGGCGGCGAGGAGGCTCGCGCGCGCTACCACAGCGGCGGATACTGGTCGTTTACAGGTCTTGAACTGGGGGTTTGTATAATCGAGCTTGTGGGTACGGGCTATAAGCCGGAGACGCTGAAAGTTAAAATACCAAAAGTGGGCTTTGAGACGCGGCTCGTATACCTCGTTCCGGCAAGCGGTCTGCCGGAGGGCGAAACGCTGACGCTGAACGGCAGGGACTACTTTATCCCGGCAAACGGCGCTACCCTGCGTGTGGCACAGGACAGCGCAAACGCCGGGGAGAGCGCCGTGCGCGTATACCCAAAAGGCGGCGTTGATTTGCCCTGCACGTTCATAATCGGCGAGGTGGAAAACATCGAAGTTTGCACGGTCGAGGAACTTAGCGGCGGCATTGCAACGCTGTCCGAGCCGCTGAAATATACACATTCGCGCGGCGGGCTTTTTCGCCGCGCCGCTGTAGGAGGATAATATTATGGCTAATCCGGTGGCTATGACGGCGCTGTGCGCCTGTGCGTTCGGGACGGCTCCCTGCCCGCTGTTTGTTTCGTCGCAGCAGAACGTTCTGATAAGCGGGCAGTTAGCGGCTACGGTGATGGATAATAAGCCCGTGACTTTCGCAATGTGCAATAATCCCGCAAACCCCACTGTAGCGGCGGCAACGGCCGCCGCGCTCGGCGTGCTGACGCCTATGCCCTGCGTCCCCGCGATAATTACCCCCTGGCTTCCCGGCTCCGTATCGGTTATGGTGAATAACAAGCCGCTGCTGAATAACGCAAGCAAGCTAATGTGCAACTGGGGCGGCGCGATACAGATAACAACAACCCCCGCGCTAACGGTAACGGTACCGTGAGTCCCCGCTGGGGACAGATAACAGTTAGCAAATATCAAATATCAGAGACGGGGGTTTGGACGGGGGGTGCGCCCGCGCACGGCGCGGGGAAACCACCCCCCGCCTGCGGGCGTACCCCTCCACAGAGGGGATGGGGAATGGACGTGGATGCGCCCTACGGGGGTTTCCCGTCTACGCAACACTCGTCCAAACCCTCGTCCTCATCCCCTCTGTGGAGGGGTGCCGCCCGCAGGCGGCGGGGTGGTTCCCCGCGCCGTGCGCGGCGTAACCCCGTCCGCCGTCCCGGCGCATTGCGCCGGGACAGGGCAGGGGGTTGCCCTGCCCGTCATTGCGAGCCGCGGAACGCTTGCGATACGTACCATTGAAACCGGCGCGGCAATCCAGTGCCGGGAGCGTAACATACGTATCTGCGACTCTTACTACTGGATTGCTTCGCACCTGTAACGCCCTACGTATCGCAAGCCTAGCGGTGCTTCGCAATGACGAACTCTTGAATCGTTGCCTTACTGTTCACTTTTTCAATACAAAAAAACGAAACGCCGAATTACATTGGGAGGCAACTATGGACGCTACCGCTTACCGCGATAGATTTGAGTATCTGCGCGATTTACTGCTCCTGCTCGATACGCGAATTTACTATTATTACACGCACAATAAGTGGCTCGAACCAAGCGGTTCATTGCGCGATATGCTCGGCGGCGCGGTTAGTTCGCGGGAGTTTGAGCGCAATCTCGCTAAAGGCGGCTATGAAAATTTAGAAAATCAGCTTGACGACAACGAAGCCGCCGACCTGAGGCTAATTACTGATACTATAGCTCTGCGTTTACGGAACAGCGACAGGCGGACGCTACCGCTGGAGCGGCTTTGCGAACTCTTTGAGCTTGACGCTGTACAGCGCGACTGCGTTCTAATGGCCTACGCGGCGGAGCAGACCAAATACGGCAAGCTCTTTGCCTATTTGCAGGACGACCCCTCGGCGAAGCGTCCGAAGTTTGAGCTTGCCGCCGCGCTTAGCGGGGGATATCGTTTTAGGGACGGTACGCTTTTCGCGTCGCTGTTTGACGCTGAAAATTTCAACAACGGCGTTCTAAAACTTGCGCCCGCGATTGCGGCTTATATAATAAGCGGCGACATTGCATTACCCAAAGGCTACGAACTATCCGGCGCGGTGCAAAGCGATGTATCCATAGACAGCGAGCATTTAGCAACGCTCGAACGCCTGACAAACGCGTCAGAACACGGAACGTTCATACAAATACGCGGGGCGGCGGGGCGCGGTAAGCGTCAGCTACTTAGGCGTTTCGCGGAAAAGCGCGGCGAGACGTGTTTGTTTGCCGAGGTTTCAGCGATTGAGAACTTTGACATTTACATAGCGGCAACGCTTGCGAGGCTCTGCGGGGCGTATCTTTGTTTGCACGCCTTTGAAACGGAGCGCGAAACGTCAAGCGGCGACGAGCCACACGATAAAAAACCGCCGCCGCTGAAAGATTTGACGCTTCTAAACGCCTTGAAACCCGCAACCTTCCTGCTAAGTACGGGCGCGGTACATATAAAGGGCGCGGAAATCTCCGCTGTTATCACGCTGCCAAGCCTGAACGTGAGGGAGCGGCTCGCGTTTTTCAGAGCCTTTACCAATAACGCTCTCGACGCCGAAGCCTACGAGGTACTCGCGCAGACGTACAGCTTTGAACCCGCGCTTATTTTGGGCGCGGCGCGGAGGATTAACGCTATACTCCGTGCGGGTGAAACGCTCGGGTTACGCGCTTTGAACGGGATTTGTTCGGAACTTGTAACGCACAAACTGGAAAAACTCGCTACAAAACTCGAGCCTAAACATAGCTGGTCTGATATCATCTTGCCAAAACCGCAGCTTGACGTGCTAAAACACGCCTGCTCGCATATACGCAAGCGGCATAAGGTCTATGTCGACTGGGGTTTTCAAAAAAACCTTTCCTACGGCACGGGTTTGTCGGTGCTTCTCTACGGCGCGCCGGGTACGGGTAAGACTATGTGCGCCGAGATTATCGCCTCCGAACTGGGGCAGGACATTTATCGCGTGGATATTTCGCGGATTGTGTCAAAATACATCGGCGAAACGGAAAAAAACCTCGCTGAAATTTTTAACGAAGCTAAGAAAACCGGCGCGGCGCTGTTTTTTGACGAGTGCGACGCGCTGTTTGGCAGACGCGGCGAGATTAAGGACGCTCACGACAGAAACGCGAATATCGAGGTAGCCTACCTCCTGCAACGCATTGAGGAACACGACGGCGTGACGCTTCTTTCAACCAACATTAAGCAGAACATCGACCCGGCGTTTATGCGGCGCATTACCTACGCCGTGCGCTTCCCCTTCCCGGACGCGGCTGCGCGGAAAGCCATATACTTAAAGCTTCTGCCGGAGGAGCTTCCGCGTGACGGCGGCATTGACTGGGGCTATCTAGCGGAGCGGTTCCCGCTCTCCGGCGGCCATATAAAAAACATAGTCCTGAGCGCGGCCTTTGCCGCCGCAAACGATAATATCCCGCTGACTATGAGGCACCTGCTGACCGCCGCCCTGCGCGAGCTTCAAAAAAACGATATAGCCATAGTGCGCGGCGACTACCGCGAATACGCGGACTTGCTGTTTGACGAAGCCTTGTAGGGGCGGGTTTCAAACCCGCCCACCGCGCCCACTGCCCACCCCGCGTATTGCGCCCGCCACGCCCGCCACGCGGGGAAATCGCCCCGGCGCATTGCGCCGGGGCGGGGCAGGGCAACGCCCTGCCCGTCATTGCGAAGCCGCCTCCGCACTTGCGATACGTAGTTGATGATATGCGGCGAAGCAATCCAGGGTTGACGTAGTATTCTGCGATACGTTGGGACGTAGGCTGTATGTTGTCCCCCCGGCACTGGATTGCTTCGCACCTGTAACGCTCTACGTATCGCAAGCGTACCGGTGCTTCGCAATGACGAACTCTTTAGTCTGTGCTTTCTTTAATTTAACCTTTTATAATTTAATCAAGGAAACAATCAGTATAATCAATTTGTATATTTGGAGCCAACCTAATGAAAAAAACCAAACTCGGGACACGGATTATCGCGCTGTTTATAATTTTCGCTTTGGTACTCGTGCTGGGCGTGGGCGGGGTTTCTATGTACGGCTCCTACCGCGATAACGAGCTGTTTTTCAGTGCGCTCGCCAAAACCGCCGCCGGGAAAATCGCGGAGTCTATAACCGGCGAACAGATTAGGCGCTACGCTGAAACGCTTACAACGGACGCGGCGTATGATACGCTTATAAAAGAGATGTATATGCTGCAATCCACTATCGACGCGAAATACTTGTATATCTATATCCCGCGCGACGGCGAGTGGCTGTTCATAGCGGACGCGGCACAGCTGCGCGGTGAGGGGCTTGTACGCAGCTTGGGCGACGTTTTCAAGCTGTCAGAACAAGCCGGCGGCGACGACCTTATAGCGCAGTTCGGCAAACTCGTTCACGAGGAAGCCCCGGTTCTTGACAGCGGCGGCAATACGGCGGCCTACGCGGCGGTGGATATTTCGATAGACTACATCACCGGCGCGGCTCTTGAAACTATGCTCTTTTTCGCGCCTGTGCTTGTTGTGCTTGTAACCGCCTGTATGATTATTCTCGGCGTGATTATCAATCGCAAAATCTCGCGACCCTTAGCCGCGATTACTAAGAGCGTTGAGGAGTTTGTAAAGGGCGATACGCTTACGTTTGTATCAAACATCAAAACCGGCGACGAAATGCAGGGGCTTAGCGAAGCCTTCGCCAAAATGAGCGGCGATATCCGCGAATACACGCAAAGAATGGTCAGCGTAGCCGCCGACGAGGAGCGCATAGCCTCTGAAACGGAGCTTATGCGAAGTATTGAGGACTCCGTGCTTCCGAAGCCCGTGTCGGAGCGTGAGGATTATTCGGCGGCGGGTAGAGCCTATCCCTCGCGGGACGTAGGCGGCGGTTTTTACGATTATTTCCACATATCCGGCGATAAACTGGGGATAGTTGCCGCAGAGATGAATACTAAGGGACTTTCAGGCGCGCTGTATATGATAGGCGCAAAGACTATGATAAAAATGGAGATGACGCGCTCGGCGGAAATCGGCAGGGCCGCGGAGCTTATCAATACGCAGCTGTACGACGCCTGGCGCGGTAAAGCCGGTATCTCGGCGTTTTTAGGCGTGCTTGACCTTGAAAAGGGTATGTTGCAATACGTCAACGCGAATTTCGCAAACCCCATACATCAGCGCGGCAGCGGGAGCTATGAATACCTGCCAAAATCCCTGTCGCAGGCCTTAGCGGTCAACCGCAACGTATCGTTCAGGCAGATGGAACGGCAGTTCGCCGAGGGCGACAGACTGCTCCTGCTGACCCGCGCAATGCTTGAGGCGCGGCGCGGCGGCGTGAGCTTTTCGCAAGGTCAGCTCCCGCGCCTGCTTGATACTCTGGGCGGCGAAAAAAACGCCGCCGCCGTAGCGGACGGGCTTATGGACGTATTCGGCAACTACGCGGGCGAGGGTAACATCACGGTTCTGTCGGTAGTATACTACGGCAACGGCAGGTCGCGGATTGAGCTTGTAGCGCGACCCCGCGCGGAGAGTTTTCACGCGGAAATCCTGCCGCA
The DNA here is from genome assembly GCA_031261635.1 of Oscillospiraceae bacterium. Classification (GTDB taxonomy): domain Bacteria; phylum Bacillota; class Clostridia; order Oscillospirales; family Oscillospiraceae; genus JAISJH01. The sequence continues at coordinate 10,903 of JAISJH010000083.1, read as the reverse complement.
GATAAAAAAGCTTCTCGCGGCAAACGATATGAGCGGCGCGTTCTACGCCGAATTTGCCGTATCACTGGAGGAACTGTTCGTAATCTGCGCGAGGAGAGTGAGCGGCGGCAATATAACCGTGCAATGCGCGGCGGCTCCCGGAACGGTAACGGTAAGACTGATATTCAACGGCGACGCTGAAAGTCCGCTCGAAGCAACAGACGCAAGCGAGGAAGCCGCCCTAACGTTCATACGCGAACTAGGCTGTACGCTTGATTTTGAGAGCGTCCACGGCACAGTCGCGGTAAAGCTATCAAGGTCGTTTTTCAGTTAGCAGTTATCAAATATCAAATATCAGAGACGAGGGGTTGGACGGGGTTGCGGGGTTGCGTAGGGGCAGGGCAGCGCCCTGCCCGTCTTTGCGAAGCCGCCACCGCACTTGCGATACGTAACATTGATACGCGGCGAAGCAATCCAGGGTTGACGTACAATTCTACGATACGTACCGTAGTTATCCCCCCGGCACTGGATTGCTTCGCACCTGTAACGTCCTACGTATCGCGGGCATACCGGTGCTTCGCAATGACGGTGCGCCGCGAGGCGCACCCCGCGCACGGCGCGGAACGGGAGAGGGCGGGTTTGAAACCCGCCCTTACGTTTATTGTGCGTCCCGCAACCCTCGTCCAAACCATCGTCTCTGATATCTGATATTTGCTAACTGTTAACTGAACCATCGTCTCTGATATTTGATATTTGATAACTGTTAACTGTATATAACTGTTAACTGAAAAACCCGCCCCTACGTAGCGCGTTACTGCGTACTAACCGCGCCGAAGGGGTTTTTAATGCCCACGGCTCCCGGCGGTACGTCTGTCGCTACGTATACGTAGCTGCCGTCATCTGCGTAGACTTTGCTTAAGGCTAGCGTTCCCGTTAACGCGCCTGTTGAGGTGTCGTAGCTTACGCTTATGTTATCGAGCGCGGTGCGTTCGGGGTCAGACGTTATGCGGTTCAGAACCTTTTTCATCGCCTCGTAATCCATATGGAAACTGAACGTCAGCGTTACGCCATACGCGGAGTAGTGCGAAACAGTCTCCTGCCCTACTTCCGTTTTAGCGTCAAAGCTCGTAATCTCCCAGGGTTCGGAGAACTGCGCGGAGTTTATCTCTACCCCGAGGTCGCGCTCTATCCCTACGGCGTACATTATTAAATCCTCCGTGCGGATTTGCTTCGGGAACCATTTTAGGTTATCAGCGGCAATAAGAGCCGAACTCTCCATTCCCGCGTTATAGCCCGGGATATTTACCACGTGATTATTCAGCACCGCCTGGCGCGGTTTCAGCGCGGCTATTTCCTCGTTTACAAGCGCGGTATCGTCTATAAAGCCGCTGTATAGCAGGAAGTAGTTCATTATAAACACCGCTAGACCGAATAGTATCAGCAGCGTGTTAAGGTCGCGTTTTGATATTTTCATTACTCCGCGCCTCCTTCGTAGATTTCCGCCGCGCCGTCGTTTTCCGCGTAGTCGCTCAAATCCTGCTCAACGTCGGTTTCGCCGGTGTAGGGGTCGTCGGGAACCTGCGCGGACGGGTGCGGGTAGTATTCATAATACAGCGAGAAGCTCACGTAACCGCCCGTTTCCGCCGTACTCTCCGTAAGCGACGGCACCGTCAGTACGCTTAAACTCTCAAAAGTTCTGAACTGCACCATTACCCGCGCAACGTCCGACTTCTCCGGGACGGTTATATTCAGCGTTATCCCCTCCGCGTTACAGGACGCGGACAGAAGGAGTATCTCGGGCGGCATTTTTTCCTCGACCTCTACGAAAAAAGCCTCTAAATCGTCATTATGCGATTTCAGCGATTCCAGTAACGCGCCGGAAGCGTCCGCGCCGTCTTTATAAACGCGGTAATCCTTATAGATATCCTCCGCGTACTGCTTGCTTGCTATATCCGCCTCTATCGCGGCCTTTTCTACGCGAGCCGCAGATAGGTCGAGGTACGCGGAAAACGTTACCAGTCCCGCCGCGAGTACCGCTACCACCGCAATAAGACCGCCGCCCGCTATTGACGAGACGCTTGTCTTATCGGCTTTTTTGCTTACGGCTTCTTTCGCCGCCGCTTTGGTTTCAATAAAACCGTTCGGGGCGATTGACGCGCCTACGCAAGTTAAAAACTGCTGCGCCTTTTCCGCAAATTCGAGGTGCAATAAGGCTTCGGGCTGTTCGCTCATTAGTATTACGTTCAGCGCGAGTTCCGCCGCGACTATTTCGCGCAGGTGGTATATTTCCGCCAGCGGTCCCGTCAGTATTGCCTGGTTGACCTCACTGCTTCCGTATTTTGAGTTGAAATAGCGGAGGCTCCGCTCAATACCTACAGATAGCCGCGAAAATGTTGACTGCGCTAACTCGGGCGTTAGGAGCGGGTCGTCAAAACCCGGGCGTGAGAGTTCCCCAATCGCCTCGCGATAGGCCTCCGCGCCGCTTTTGCCCTTTAGGCGCAAATATTCGTCGGCTAGTACGCCGCCGCCTATTGACAGCGAGCGTTGCAGGAGCATTTCATTGCCGCGCATAAAGGTTATACGCGCCGACTCGTGGTCTATGAACGCGTACATATTTACGCCTTCGGCGTTCAGGTGGCGGAATAGCTGATACTGGCTGTTGCCCGCGTAGTCGAGCGCGGTTATTTTCAGTCCCGCCGCTTTCGCAAGCTCCGTATAGCCGTCAAGCAAGGTCAGCGGTACGGCTATAACCGATACGCGGAGCTTCTGCTCGTCCGCCGCGCCCTCGTCCGTCAGGCCGAGTACCGTGTACTCCAGTCGATAGCCGGAGAGGTCTATAGGAAAATACTCCGCGAGGTTTGCGTCCACCATCGCCTTGATTTTCTTGTCGCCCGTTACCGGGGGCATTAGCACCTCGCGCACGACTATTTTGCCCGAATTTAGTACGAAAACGGTGTCGCGCCCCTTGAACTTCTGCTCGTTAAGCTCCGTCCGCAATAAGTAACCGAGTTCGGCGGGATTGACGACAAAGCCGTCGTCCACGGTACCCGCGGGCAACGGAAAAGCATAGGTCAAGCCGGGGTCAAGCACAGCGCGCTTCGCGTCCCCGGCACGAGGCCGGCTAACGCGAACAGCACGTTCGCCAAGCTCGATGATTAGCGGGTTCTTAGCCATAGTGTGTCCTTTGTCAGTTAACAGTTAGCAAATATCAAATATCAGAGACGGGGGGTGGGACGGGGGGTGCGCCCTGCGGGGGAGACCACCCCGCCGCCTACGGCGGCACCCCTCCCAAGAGGGGAATTTACGGGGGTTGCGGGGGTTGCGGGGGTTACGGGGGCGCGTCCCGCGCCGTGCGCGGCGTACCAAATTCCCCTCTTGGGAGGGGTGGCGCGAAGCGCCGGGGTGGTTTCCCCGCGCCGTGCGCGGACGTACCCCCCCGCGCCGTGCGCGGACGTGGGTTGCGGGGGTTGGACGTGGGGTGCGCCCTGCGGGGGAGACCACCCCGCCGCCTACGGCGGCACCCCTCCCAAGAGGGGAATTTACGGGGGGTTACGGGGGGTTACGGGGGGTTGCGGGGGCGCGTCCCGCGCCGTGCGCGGCGTACCAAATTCCCCTCTTGGGAGGGGTGGCGCGCAGCGCCGGGGTGGTTTCCCCGCGCCGTGCGCGGACGTCCCCCAATTGTCCCTCATCAATTATACATTGTCAACAGCCCAACGTACCACGCCACGACCCTATCCCCAACGAACATCGCTATCGCGACCCCTACCGCCATATATGGCCCCAGGCGCAATTTATGGCTTGCGTTTTGCTTCAGCACTCGTACACCGTGAATTGCTGTTGCTATTACGCAGGCTATTGCGAAGGCTAGTAGGATTAGCTTCCAGCCTAGCAGGAGGCCTGTTGCGGCGAGGAATTTTATGTCGCCGCCGCCTATTGCCCTTCCTCCGCTTATTTGGTACACCGCAAACAGCGGGAGGGAGAGGACGACCGCGCCGGGGAGCGCGTCGAACGGCGCGCGCGTGACGAACAGGTTCGCGGCGGCGAGGACGGCGAGGGCGATGCAGTAGCCGTCGGGTATGCGCCCGGTCTGACCGTCCGTCACCGCGACGGCGAGGAGCAGGGAGAGGGCGAGCGCGGCCGTTATTATCGCCGGGAGCGTCGCAAAGCAACGGGCGCAGAGCAGCCACAGCAGGCCGTTAGCAAGCTCGATAAGCGGATAGCGCGGGGAAATTCGTACACCGCAGCCCCGGCACTTTCCGCGCAGAGCGAGCCAGCTGAATACAGGGATAAGCTCAAAGGGCGTGAGCCGCCGCCCGCAGTCCGGGCAACGCGACGGCGCGCGGATAATATCCTCCCCCGCCGGCACACGGCCTATGCACACCCCTATGAAACTGCCGACGATTAGGCCGTAGACGGGCATTATGATGTACAATAATAAATCCATATTTCCCTTGCAGATATCGCTATCAAGTAACGATTATGTCCAGCTTTTAATTACGGCAACGTCATTTGTTGTATCATTATATGTGATGTCTATTGTAAAAGTGGTAGTTGCATACTTCTTAGAGACGATTTTTAATTTGTTTACTGAGCTACCTCCAGTCTCTGTACCAAGACTTTTATTAACCGCAGCTAGTAAATTAGCGTCAGTACAAGAAAGTGATGTACCATCAAATGTAACGCGAATAGTTCCTGTACCGAGAGCTTCATAAATATCGTTATCTGCTATTGCAATTTGAACTGAACGATAAATTTCATCTAGGTTTGCATCGTCCTTAGAAACACGCGAACGCTCAACATATTTGAGGAACTGCGGAGCGAGGATAGCGATGAGGACTGCCATTATCGCGATAACAATAATCAGCTCTACAAGGGAAAAGCCCTTGTCGTCAGACCTGCGCTTCCTGAGCCCAAGCGCGTTGCGTGCGGTATTAGTCAACATAATATTTGACCCTCCTGTTTTGTTGTTTGTATGATTAAGTTTGGTGTACGCGATGTTATAGATATCAGATAGCAGATATCAAATATCAGAGACGTTGGGTGGGAGGTTGGGGCGGGGTTGCGGGTTGGACGTGGGGCGCAGGCAGGGCTTGCCCTGCCTAGCCCGTCATTGCGAAGCGCCGGTAAGTGTGCGATACGTAGGGCATTACAGGCGCGAAGCAATCCAGTGCCGGGGGGGTAACATACGGACTACGTGTCTTGGGTCTCCGGCACTGGATTGCCGCGCCGGTCTCAATGGTACGTATCGCGAGCTTACCGCGGCTCGCAATGACGGGCTGGGGCTACGCCCCGCGCCCCGTGTTGCGCGGACGTGGGGTTATTGCGTTATCCGTTTTCAATCCAGTCGACTAGTTCCGGGTTTGCGGCTTCGTCGAATATCCAGCGTCCCTCGTTGTCGATGTCGATTTTAACGCGTTTCTTTGTTGTGGCGTCCATTGCCGCTTTTAAAGCGTCGTCTAAGGCGCGGCCGGAAAGCGTGGTCGGGCGGTCTAATACGGTTGATTGCATAATGTCTACTCCTTATTCTGTTTTGCAAGGATAAACTCTAATAGTTTAATCTTGTCGGTATCTGAAAGATAGCCGATAATGTTTTCCTCTGATATACTGCCAATAGGGATATAATAGTATCTCGTTGTATCAATGTACGATTGCCTGCGTAACCCGGTACATTCCAAATCGTTTATCATAAAATAGTTGGTTTGGACTGTAGGACTATAGATATTATATCGCGTTGTAATAGAATAGCAAACCGCGCAGTCATTATTTATTTCACGAATAAGAACCGGGCGGTTCTTGCCGCCACTGCGCCAACTGACATAGGCAATACAAATCGAGCCAAAATCAATCATCGGTAGTAAGTCCAATCTTATGTTATTGTTGTGCGTGGTATGTGGGTTGCGGGGGGTGCGGGGACGCGTCCCGCGCCGTGCGCGGCGTACCAAATTCCCCTCTTGGGAGGGGTGGCGCGTAGCGCCGGGGTGGTTTCCCCGCGCCGTGCGCGGACGTACCCGCGCCGTGCGCGGACGTGGGGTGCGGGGGTTGGACGTGGGGTGCGCCCTGCGGGGGAGACCACCCCGCCGCCTACGGCGGCACCCCTCCCAAGAGGGGAATTTACGAGGGTTGCGGGGGTTGCGGGGTTGTACCCGCGCCGTGCGCGGACGCGTCCTAATTATCAATTGTCCATTATCAATTATAAATTATCAAGCGCGCCGTACATATTCACTAGCGGGAGCATAATTGACATTACTATGAAGCCCACTACTACTGCCATAATTATAATTATCGCGGGTTCTACTAGGGCGATTACGCGCTGGGTGGCGGCCTCTACCTCCTGGTCGTAGAAATCGGCTATTTTGCCTAGCATACTATCCATATCGCCGGATTCCTCGCCTATCCTCATCATTTGGTAGACGAGCGGCGGGAACAGCGAGCCTTTGCGGATACTGTCGGAGAGCGCGTTCCCCATCGCAACGTCCTCACGCGCGGACATCAGCTTGTCGCGGAAAAGGAAGTTTGTCATAGAGTTAGCGGTTATTTCAAGCGACTGTATAAGCGGGATACCCGCCGCGAGCAGCGTCCCGATTGTCCGCGACATACGCGCCGAGGAGGATTTAACAATCAGGTCGCCGATAACGGGAAGTTTGAGCGTAACGCGGCTGTAGAGCGCCTTGCCGGAGGTGGTTTTGGCGTACTCGCGGATTGCGATTATCGCGCCGACTACCACTATCAGAACAACGTACCAGCGCGCTTTCATAAAGTTACTGGCGTTCACGACCATCATCGTGATTGCCGGAAGCCCGGTGCCGAGTTCGTCAAATATCCCGACAAAGCTCGGGACAACGACAATCAGCATAACCCCGATAACCGCGACAAGCACGATTAAAACGACTATAGGATACACCGAGGCTTTCTTAACCATATCGTTTAACTTGGTGTCTTTTTCAAACTGCTCCGCCATACGCGAAAAGGATATTTCAAGCGTTCCCGAGGCCTCCCCGGCGGTCACGAGCGAGATAAACATTCTCCCGCCAAAGATTGCTTCGTTCTTACGCATAGAGTCCGCGAGCGACTCGCCCTTCTCAACGGAGATACGCGTCTCTGTAATGGCCTTAGACAGCACTTTGTTAGCTGTCTGCTCCGCGAGCATTTCAAGCGCGGCGATAACGGGAACACCCGCGTTGATAATACTGACAAACTGGCGGCAGAATACGCTTAAATCGCGCGACTTGGGTTTTTTCTTGAAAATAGCGAGGTCGGAGAAGTCGATATCACGCGAGAGGGCGTTTATTTGGGCTATCTTGACAACAAGCAGGTTCTGCCGCTTGAGTTCCGCGCGTGCGGCCCGCTCGTCGCCTGCCGTTATGCGCCCCTTGGCTTCGCGCCCGTCATTAGTAACCGCAACGTAGTTAAATTCGGTCAAGCTGTATCACAACCTTTTTTTGTAATGGATAACGTGGTAAAATAGCGCAACCGTCGTCCTGTAGGGGCGACCTGTGGTCGCCCGCGGGTTTATCGCGTCATATCAGCAACTTGCGCCCGAGGGCGTTTCTGTCCTGCGAGTAGGAGAGGGCGGTTTCGCCGTCGATGTCGCCTTTTTCGTATAGTTCGTATAGCGCGTCTTCCATTGTTATCATTCCGGCCTTGCGGTTTGTTTGGATAGTGGAGGGGATTTGATAGGTTTTGCCCTCGCGGATATGGTTTCGTATCGCGCCGTTTGCCATCATAATCTCTAGTGCGGCGACGCGTCCCTTGCCGCCTCTGCGAACCATTAGTTGCTGCGATATAACGCACTCGATGACTTCGGCGAGCTGTGAGCGTATCTGCCCTTGCTGATTAGGCGGGAAAACGTCGATAATACGGTCGATAGTATTAGCCGCGCCGATAGTGTGAAGCGTTGAAAAGACCAAATGCCCGGTTTCAGCGGCGGTAACGGCGGCTGAAATCGTCTCGAGGTCGCGCATCTCTCCGACGAGTATAACGTCAGGGTCCTCGCGAAGCGCGGCACGTAGCGCGTTTGAAAAACTCCCGGTATCCTCGCCGACTTCGCGCTGGTTTACGAGCGATTGCTTGTGAACGTGTATGTACTCCACAGGGTCCTCGATAGTAATAATATGGTCGCGGCGGTTAGTATTGATAATATTTATAAGCGAGGCGAGCGTAGTGGACTTACCGCTACCGGTCGCGCCGGTTACAAGCACGAGGCCGCGCCGCTTTTCCGTGAGTTTTACGATAACCTCCGGGATACCGAGTTCCTTGGGGGACGGGATAACCGCGTTCAACGCGCGGGCTACAAGCGCCGCCGAGCCTTTCTGGTGGAAAACATTTATACGAAAGCGCCCTAAACCCTCTACGGAGTACGCGAGGTCTGCCTCGAGCGTCTCCCTCCAGTGGCTTTTCTGCTTCTCGCTTAGGAGCGTGTCAATAAAGGCGTTGATATGTTCCGCTGTAAGCGTTTCGGCAAAGAGCGGCGCAATCTCGCCGTCAATGCGGCAACTGGGCTTCGCGCCAACCGTGAGGTGTACGTCAGAGGCGCGCCGCGCGACCGCGTCGCGTAGTAAATCGTCAAAACTTTTCACAAGTGTACCTTCTTCCTAGACATCGAACGAAACTTTCAGCATTTCCGTCAGCGTCGTCATACCCTCTATAACGTATTGGGCGGCGGCCTGGTTTAGTGTTTCCATTCCCTCCGCAACCGCCTGTTCGCGGATTTGCTCCGTTGTGCCGTGCGCCGCAATCATTCTGCGCGTTTCAGGGGATACGTCCATTATCTCATATACGCCAATACGCCCGAAGTAACCTGTGTCGCCGCAACGGTTGCAGCCCCCCGCTTCGTAGATTTTTACGTCTTCCCGCGGGTCTAGCCCCAGGAGGTATTTTTCCTCTCCCGTCGCCGTGTGAGGTTTCCTGCAATGCGTACAGAGCCTGCGTACAAGCCTCTGCGCGATTATCCCGACGAGCGCGTCAGCCAGCAGGAACGGTTCTACGCCCATATCAATAAGCCGCGTAATCGTAGCCGCCGAGCTGTTAGTATGCAGCGTGCTTACGACAAGATGCCCGGTAATTGACGCCTGTACGGCTATAGCCGCAGTCTCGCCGTCGCGGATTTCGCCTATCATTATAATATCGGGGTCCTGGCGAAGTATCGAGCGCAGGACGTTTGCGAAGGTCAGCTCCGAGCGCACGTTTACCTGTACCTGGTTAATGCCCGGTATGCTCGCCTCTACGGGGTCCTCAACCGTTATGATATTAACCTCCTCGCGGTTCAGCGTTGAGAGCGCCGTGTAGAGCGTCGTGGACTTGCCGCTACCCGTGGGACCCGTTACGAGCATTAAACCGTTCGGATTCGATATAATATGCCTGAATTTGACAAGTTCCTTTTCGCGCAGACCCAGTTCGTTCAGCGCCCTTGTCATACCGCTCGCGAGCGCGAGGCGCAGGACGAGTTTTTCGCCGAAGTAGGACGGCAGCGCGGATAAACGTATATCATATTCCTGCTTGTCGATGTTCATTGTTATGCGGCCGTCCTGCGGTTTGCGCTTTTCCGAGATATCAAGGCCGCCGAGTATCTTTATACGCGTTGTAATCGCCGGCATAAGCGACGCGTCGTAGAGCATTTTTTCCGTCAAGGTGCCGTCAATCCGGTAGCGTATGCGAACCTGCCGCTCGAGCGGGTCTATGTGAATATCGCTCGCGCGTTGCCGCACCGCCTGTTCTATAATCGAGCGCACGAGCTGTACAATCGGCGCGCTGTTGACGTCCGCTTCCTCCGCGGAGGCCATTGCCGCCTCCTCCAAGGCCAGCGCCTCGCGCTCGTTTGCGTACTGCTCCGCGCTTGACATTGCCTCGTCGGAGCCGAAGTATCTGTCGAGCGCCGCCTGTAGCTCGCTCTCTATCGCTATCCGAAGCTCTATGCGGCAACCGGTTATTACCTCTATATCGTCCTGCGCGTTTACGTCTAGCGGGTCAGACATCGCAATCAGCAGCGTATTCGAGCCGTCGCGGTCAAATTCAATCGGCAACGCGCTGTAACGCCGCAAAACCGAACCCGGGACAAGCCCCAAAACCTCCGGCGACACGCGCGTAAAACGCAAATCAATCAGCTCAACGCCAAGCTGCCTCTGCAAAGCGTGGGCAATCGCCGCGTCGGTAGTAGCACCGCTCGAAACAAGTTGCTGACCAAGGCGCATATGACTTTTTCGCTGTTCCTCAAGCGCGGCGTCAAGCTGTTCCTCGGTTAAAACATTCTGCTCGACAAGTATGTCCCCAAGCCTGAGTTTCTGGTTTTGATTGTTCATAAAAAGCACCCTTGATTGCCGAATTTAGTAGAATACCGCCACATTCCCATTACCTATTACAGACTAGTATAACACTTTTACGTATACTTGTCAAGAGCTATTATTCACATTCCCCCATTTGGAAAAATATAGCAATCTTTGGCTTGGTAAAATGTGGTAATGGGTTCAGTTGACAGTTATCAAATATCAGAGACGGAGGGACAACCCCCGCCGCCTGCGGGCGGCACCCCCTTCTGAGGAAGGGGGCTTTTTTGGGTTGGACGTGGGTTGCGGGGGCGTGGGTTGCGTTGGTTGCGCGTGGGACGTAGGGGCGGGTTTCAAACCCGCCCTCCCCCGTAAATTCCCCTCTTGGGAGGGGTGCTACCGTAGGCGGCGGGGTGGTTCCCCGCGCCGTGCGCGGGGTGCGCCATACGGCGCACCGTCATTGCGAGCCGCGCGAAGCAATCCAAGCCCAGTACCCCCGTCCAAGCCCACGTCCACCGTCCCGGCGCAATGCGCCGGGACAGGTCAGGGCTTCGCCCTGACCGTCTTTGCGAAGCCGGTCATCCGCGGACGGCGAAACGTTCCCATTGTAGAATTTCGCAAGTCTGTACGCGGCGAAGCAATCCAGGGTTGACGTAGTATCCCGC
>JAISJH010000080.1 GCA_031261635.1 Oscillospiraceae bacterium | reverse complement strand
CTTCGCAACCCACGTCCAACCCCCATCCCCTCTGTGGAGGGGTGCCCCCGCAGGGGCGGGGTGGTTTCCCCGCGCCGTGCGCGGCGTACCTCCGTCCAAACCCTCCAAAGCCCCCCTCTTTAGAGGGGGGTGCCTCCGCAGAGGCGGGGGGTGCCACGCGCACGGCGCATAGACGTTGGCTTGGACGGGGGTATTGGGCTTGGAAAGCTTGGCGCGGCTCGCAATGACGGTGCGCCGGGCTTTGTGCCATTTTCCTCCTCCCAAAAACCACCATATAAATTTGACGAAAAAGGCACTTGACAAGTTTACGCTTTTAGTATATAATTAGTTCAGTGTAAATGTATAAAGTCGCTTTAACCTATCCCCCTGTTGCCGTAATTGTGGATTTTTGGGATAACGCGTAAATGTCCCGGAGCTAAACGTTGGTTGCGTAGGTGTGGTTATGACGGCGTATGCGGGTTTTTCCGCTTTTTGGGCGGTTCTTTTCCGCGTTTCTTGTTTTGGTTCAATGGACGTTTCTTATAGGAGGAACTAATTTTATGAAAGACTTGTCGGTCAGCAAGAAATTGCTGGTGGGGTTTGGCGTTGCCATAATCCTTATGGTTGTAATCCTCGCGGTTACTATTGTTACTTCGCTTACTCGTAGCAATGACCTTAACAAACTCTCCGCTACCTCTGATTTCCAGACGGCTATTATGTCCGCCCGCGGTTCAATTTTTAAGGCTCGCGTTGAGTTCCGTACCGTATATACCAGCTCTATGAATAATGACAGCGAGTATAACCTCGGTATGGGTTATCTCACCGAAGTAAAAACCTATCTTGACAAAGCGACGCAGATTGACGCGGACCGCCTCGGCGGAGAGGACGCGACCACGATGAAATCGCTTTCAAGCACCCTCTCTACATACATTACCAGCAACGAAGGCGCTCACGCCTCCGACCTCCGTGTACGCACCTTAGTTGACGAACTGGGAACGGCGGGCGAGAATATGAGCGAAGCCTCCACAACTATGGCAAACCAGATTTTCAGCGCGCTGACCTCCGGCCTTACCACGGCGGCGGAAGTACAGGGGCGTATTCCCCGCTCTGAAATGGCGCAACAGGTTAACGACCACGTTGCCGAAGGTCGCCGTTTGAGCAGAGCTATATCCCTTATGAATGACACGAGCGTTATCCCCGATATGACGAAAGAAGTCAACGCGGCGATTGATATAACAAACCAGCTTATACCTATGTTCAGCTTCGCTGAAACAAAGGCTACGGCGCAGAAACTTGTTGACTCGCTGAAGGAATACTTAGACGTTACCGGCAGAATTGAAGCGGAGCTTGTATCGAACGGTCAGATTGTCGATACGGCGCGCTCCCAGGCGGACGACCTTCTTAACGGTTGCGGCGACCTCGCTACAAAATCCGACCAGGAAATGGCCAATTCCGTAGATAGCAACCTTAGCACCTCAACGGTTGTAATGATAGTTCTCATAGTTGTAGTTCTGTTCGCTATCCTCGTTTCAGTCTTTATGGCTATGACAATTACGAAATCAATCACCGCGCCGCTCGCGCAGATGACCGCGTGGATTAAACGCTCGGGCGAAACGGGTAACGTCAACTACTCCGCCGCCGAGTGGAATACTGTCGATAAGCTCTCGGAGGCGAAAGACGAAATCGGGCAGTGCATTAAGGCCTTCGGTATGCTTATGCGGCAGGTCGTGTACTACGCTGAAACCGTTGAGGAAGTCGCCAACCGCGACCTTACGATACAGGTTAAGACGCTAGGCACGGAGGATACTATCGGCAACTCGCTGACGGCGATGGTTAAGGAACTCAGCGAGATGTTCGCCGAGATTAAAACGTCCTCCGAACAAGTCACCGTCGGAGCGCAGCAAATCGCCGACGGCGCGCAGACACTCGCGCAGGGCGCAACCGAGCAGGCCGCCTCCGTTCAGGAGCTTTCAAGCTCGATTAACGAAGTCGCGAATAAGACCGCCGACAACGCGAAGCTCGCAAACCGCGCGGCCGACCTCTCCGCGACAGTCCGCGACAACGCCCAGAAGGGTACCGAGCAGATGGACGCGATGATGAGCGCGGTCAAGCAAATCAACGACGCTTCAAACGAAATCAACCAGGTTATCAAGGTTATCGACAACATAGCGTTCCAAACGAACATCTTAGCGCTGAACGCCGCAGTAGAAGCCGCAAGAGCCGGACAGCACGGTAAGGGTTTCGCGGTAGTCGCGGAGGAAGTCCGCTCGCTCGCGGCAAAATCGGCGGACGCGGCAAAGGACACAGGCGCGCTAATTGAAAACTCAATCGAAAAGGCGACCTTAGGCGCGAGAATTGCAGACGAAACAAGCGCGAGCCTCGCGGAAATCGTCAACGGTATCAACGAATCCACCGAGATTGTCCGTCAAATCGCCGACTCCTCCGAGGAGCAGTCAGTGGCAATCAAGGAAATCAACAAGGGCATTGACCAGGTAGCGCAGGTGGTTCAGTCGAACAGCGCGACCGCCGAGGAAAGCGCGGCGGCCTCCGAGGAAATGTCCGGGCAGTCAAGCATACTAAACGAGCTTATCGGCCGCTTCAAAATCGCCGGAAGCAGCTCCCTAGGCGGCGGCAGACGCGCCGCGCTCCCCAAGGCAAAACCGAAGTCAACAAGCTTCACGTCCCAAAGCAGCTACAGCGCCCACGACGACAGCACAGACTTCGGCAGCAGCGACAGCTTCGGGAAATACTGATTCAGATAACAGATAGCAAATATCAAATATCAGAGACGATTGGTTCAGTTAACAGATAGCAAATATCAAATATCAGAGACGAAGGTTTGGACGGGGGTTGCGTGGCACGTAGAATATAAACGTAGGGGCGGGTTTCAAACCCGCCCTTTGGTTTCACGGGGTCATTGTAACAACCGCAACCCGGCACCCCCCGCCGCTGAGGCGGCACGTGCGCTCTCTAAAGAGGGGGGCTTTAGAGGGCTTGGACGAGGGTTACGCCGCGCACGGCGCGGACACAGGGCTTGCATACGCCTTGTAGGGGCGAGGCTTGCCTCGCCCGGATTGCGTAACCCACGTCCACCGTCCCGGCGCGGTGCGCCGGGACAGGGCAGGGCTTCGCCCTGCCCGTCTTTGCGAAGCCGCCACCGCACTTGCGATACGTAGTTAATGAAACGCGGCGAAGCAATCCAGGGTTGACGTAGGCACCTGCGATACATAGACCGTATGTTATCCTCCCGGCACTGGATTGCTTCGTGCCTGTAACGTCCTACGTATCGCAGGCTTACCGGTGCTTCGCAATGACGGGCTAGGCAGGGCAAGCCCTGCCTTCGCCCCTACTTCGCCCCCGCTTCGCCCCGCGCACAGCGCACGAGGGCGGGTTTGAAACCCGCCCCTACGTACCTATCACAGCAAAAATTCGACATTTTCCGCACCAACTATCCGGCACAGTGCAACTTTTGTGCTGTGCCGCCGTTCTTTTTTTCGACGTTATGTAGTATCCTTAGAACATATAAACTTGCTTGCAGGAGGATACTTGTCACTATGATACGTTCAACCATCGACTACAATTTCGTGGGTCAAAACGTGCGTAAGGCACGACGCGCGCGAAATTACACGCAGGAAAAACTTTCCGAGCTTACCGGCATTTCTATGAACCACATCTCGCATATCGAAATCGGCGTTTCGCCGCTGTCGCTCCCCGCGCTGTTTACGATTTGTGAGGCGCTCTGCATAACGGCCGACAGGCTCCTCTACGACAACCTGTCGCAGTCTAACCCGACCTACTTAACCGCCGACATAAAGGCCTGCTTTATGGACGCAACCCCGGACGAAAGCTACGTAATGCTGGCGGTGGCAAACGCCGCAAAAGAGTCAATGCGGGTAAAACATAACGCCGAGGACGAGGAGAACGTAACAGACGAGGTGGATTGATATTTGCGCGATTCGTAGGGGCGAGGCTCGCCTCGCCCGGTTGCCAATTTTACACCGCGCAATCCGGGCGAGGCAAGCCTCGCCCCTACGAAACGCGCAAATAAACAACAAATTTCCCCACTTGACAAATGCGCTCATTTGTGTTAGACTTTCCACGAATGTTGTAACTTTAGATAGGAGGCGAACTATGATAACAGTCAAACTCAGCGACAGCGAGAAACGTATGCTTAACGGCGAGAGCGGGCTTGTTCCGCGCCTGTGTATGGAGTGGCTCGTTGAAATGTGCCAGATTGCGGGTACGGACACGATTATCGAACTCGACGGCACGGGCGACTTCCATACTCCGCAAACCTGTATGACCTTAAACTACGCCTTTACGCTAAAAGATTTGCAGGAATTTACGGCTACGGGCGCGAAATTCGCTATACCGACCTTCGCGAATAAATCGCCGTTTAACGAGCAATCGCCCATTCACGGTTACAAGGGCTGTGATATGTGTTCGCACTGGGGCGATACTATAGGGCGTTTTGACGACGACGCTTTTCACGAGCTTGCGATGCACGAGGATTTTTATAAAGAACTTCGCAAAATGGGTATGCTGCAAACGCACTCCTGTGCGAGCTATTTAACCGCTACCTATTTGCCTACTATCGGTCAGCACTGTTCGTGGAACGAATCGAGCGCGGTGCCGTACTGTAACGCCGTCCTGGGCGCGCGGACTAATATCGACGGCAGTTTCGCGACCTGTTACCTCGGGAAAGCGCCGTATTACGATATGCACGTAACTGAAAACCGCCGCGCAACGGTCTTAGTAAAATCCGAGCGGCTTATAAAAAGCGATACCGAGTGGGACGTATTCGGCTTCGCGGTGGGCGAGGAGTGCGGGCTTGCGGTACCCTGCCTTACCGGGACGGCTAAACCGACCACAACGCAGTTCTGTAAGCTAAACAGCGCGATGAACACGGGCGGCGCGGTGCGTATGTACCATATCCCGGGTTCCACGCCCGAGGCTCCCGACATCAGCGCGGCGTTCCACGGTTTGCAGCCTGTACGGACTGTTACGATTGACGAGACTGCGCTTCGCGCGACTTACGATAAGCTGAATTACCGTACTACCGACAAGGTTGATATGGTTTATTTGGGCTGTCCGCATATGAACGCCGTTGAGCTAATGCTTTTGGCGCGGAAGCTTGAAGGCAAGCACGTTAAAGTGCCGCTGTGGATAATGACCGCTCCGTGGCTCTATCAGGTTGCGCGTGACCAGGGCTACCTTGCGACCTTCGAGGCGGCGGGGGCTAAGTTATTTGACGGAACCTGCCCGGCGGCTATGGGCGGCGTACCCGATTATGTAAATACAATAGCTCTCGACAGCGCGAAACAGAGCTACTATATAACCGGCTGCTACCCCGACGAGGAACGCAAACTTGACGTATGCTACGGCACCCGCGACGACTGTATTGACGCCGCGCTAACAGGAACGTGGAGAGGTGAATGGAAATGAGTGAAAAAACAATACGCCTGTACGGACGCACGCTCTACCCCGGCAAAGTTACCGCCGAAGCCCTGGTTTCGACAAAGCCGCTGGAGGGTTTCGCGAACGTTAACCCCGCTAAGGGATACACCACGGAGCGCAATCACCCGCTTTTCAAGGTTCCCTATACGGGGAAAGTGCTTGTCTACCCCTCGGCGCGCGGTTCGGGAGGCTTCCTGATGTACGGAATGGGCGGCGAGGCAAAGGCCGCGGCGTTCATACATACCGAGAACTGCCCTCTGAACGTAGCGGCGGCGGCGGCGGCGCATATCCCCGCAATGACAGAGTTCGACCGCGACCCCGTAAGCGTAATAGCAACAGGCGACACGGTATTCGTAAACGCCGACGTGGGGTATATTGAGATTACGAAGAAGTAAGCGTATAACGGATATAAAATGTGCGCTACACTTTTGGCTTGTCCTAAAACCTTTTTTGCGGTCTAATGTAGGGGGCGATGCCCACATCGCCCCGTTCGTAGAATGTGAAATTGATGAACCCGTGGGACGATGTGGGCATCGTCCCCTACAGAGCTTCTGCTACGTATAGGCGCGAAGCAATCCAGTGCCGCAGTCCGCAGATACGTTTCTTTGGCGTTTACTACTGGATTGCTTCGCACCTGTAACAGGGTACGTATCGCAAGCGTACCGGTGCTTCGCAATGACGGGGGCGGGCGCTTCGCCGGGGGAGGCGCGGCGGCCGTGTCGCCGAGGGTGCGGCACGGTACGCGCACAATCCTCCACTAACACAAACCATTCATCACAGGAGAACAGGAGCAGCTACAATGCCGGGTAATTTACACAGGGGACACAGGCTCAGGGTAAAAGCTAAATTTGCCGACTTCGGACTTGACTCCTTCAGCGAACACGAAATCCTTGAACTGCTGCTGTTTTACTCTATCCCGCAGGGCGATACCAACGAAACGGCTCACAGGCTGATTAACCGCTTCGGCTCGCTCGCGGAAGTGCTTGACGCACCGCTTAACGCGCTTACGGCGGTAAAAGGTATCGGGATAAATTCCGCCGCGCTCATTAAACTCGTGCCGTCCATAGCGCGGCGTTATAGCATTGAAAAAACAAGCCGTATTGAGGAGGACAGGGTTATCAGCCCGGACGACGCGGGGCGGTACATTCTACCGTACTTCGCGTCGGCGGCTACGGAGGAAACGTGCCTGCTACTCCTAACGGCGGTCGGAAACATTATCAGTTGTCGTAAAATTTTTGACGGCAGTATAAACGCCACGGAAGTCAGCAGATACAAAATAGTCCGCGCGGCAATAGAGGCCAACGCGGCGGGCGTCGTACTAGCCCACAATCACCCCTCCGGCATAGCTATCCCCGGCAAACAGGACATAGCCGCCACCACAGGCATCAACGCCGCGCTGAAATTAGTAGGCATAAAGCTGGTAGACCACATAATAGTAGCCGGCAACGACTGGGTATCAATGCGCCAATCGCGTATGATGGACTGAGTTTCAGTTAGCAGATATCAAATATCAAATATCAGAGACGAGGGTTGGACGGGGGTTGCGTCCTGCGGGGGAAACCACCCCCCCGCCTGCGGGCGGTACCCCTCCACAGAGGGGATGGGGACGAGGACGAGGGACGTGAATGGGACGTAGGGGCGGGGCTTGCCCCTGCCCCGTCATTGCGAGCGCCGCCGCACTTGCGATACGTAGAACGTCTAGGCGCGCGGCAATCCAGTGCCGGGAGCGTAACATACGTATGTTTTCCTCCCGGCACTGGATTGCTTCGCACCTGTAACGCCCTACGTATCGCAAACTTACCGGTGCTTCGCAATGACGGTGCGCCGCACGGCGCACCCCGCCCTTGCACGCTAACCCCGTCCAAACCTTCGTCCTCATCCCCTCTGTGGAGGGGTGCCCCCGCAGGGGCGGGGTGGTTTCCCCGCCACAGCGGGCGTTCCCCCGTCCAAACCTTCGTCCCCATTCCCCTCTGTGGAGGGGTGCCCCCGCAGGGGCGGGGTGGTTTCCCCGCCACAGCGGACGCACCCCCGTCCAAACCATTACGTCACAACCAACTGATACACTATCGCGTCCTCTTTTGGCGTTGCGTAGTAGCCTTTACGTAGCCCTAGCCGCTTGAAGCCCTGCTTCTCGTAGAGGGCTATCGCGGGCTTGTTTGATTTGCGCGTTTCGAGGTATATTGCGCTTACCTTGTTTAGTTTTGCGTAATCCGTCAGCGCGTTCAGCAGTTTTGCCGCAACCCCGGCCTTGCGATAGGCGGGAGCCGTTGCAATGCTGCGTATTTCAGCTTCGTCGGCGGCTATTGACATATCCGCGTAGGCGACTACCGAAGCGTTTGGCAAAGCCGAAGCTCCCGCTTGCGTTACCGCAACCGGGAAGTAGGTTATAGGGTTCAAAATATCGTCCAGAAGCATTTGAGCCGTCCAGGGGTCGGAAAAACTCGCGGCTTCAATCGCGCAAATAGCGTCGAGGTCGGAAGCTACAGCGTTCCGAACAGTAATATTTGATATTTGATATTTGATATCTGTCATTTGTCTGTCAGCAATTCTTCGTAAACTTTTCGCCGCACTTTGGGCAGGTAATGCGTATCGAGCCTTTGCCGCGCGGGACGCGCAGGACGTTCCGACAGGCGGGGCATTTGAAAAACTTGAACGTTTTCGATTGCGCGCGCTTATCGCGCCCCTCGCGGAACGCGTCGCGGACACGGTACCAGGTTCTAACAGCCCAGGCGTTCTCACTCTGCCGCGAGATAATGTCACGCGACAGCATACGGAACACCGCAAGCGCGATAAAGACTACCTGAAAAATCCACGCAAACCAGTTAAGGACAGGCAAATGGTTCATAATAAAGCCGATTACCACGCCCAAAACAATCAGCCCGATTGAAAGCTGGTCGGGACCATAACGGTCACGCATAAAATTCCGCAGCCAGTTCATTACTAAAGCACCCCTCGACAGTTGTAGTTGTTGTCACTATTTTACCACTGTCGAGCGGATAATGCTTGAACAAACTGTAAACAATGACGTAGCAGTTAACAGTTATCAAATATCAAATATCAGAGACGAGGGTTAGGACGGGGGTTACGTAGGTCGCCCCTACAGCGCCGCAAGGGATTATTTGGTAAACCTCACCGCAATCCGGGCGAGGCAAGCCTCGCCCCTACATATAGCGGCGTTTAATAGTTGAAAGGTTGCCGTGAATGTAGATTCAAAAGGCAACAAGTCAAGAGTCCGTCATTGCGAGCCGCGGTAAGCCCGCGATACGTAGCATTGAAACCGGCGCGGCAATCCAGTGCCGGGAGCGTAAC
>JAISJH010000053.1 GCA_031261635.1 Oscillospiraceae bacterium | reverse complement strand
GCGTGCAATCCCCACCATAAACCCGCGCGGGCGACCACAGGTCGCCCCTACGGTACGCAATCCGGGCGGGGCTAGCCCCGCCCCTACATTTGGCTCCGCGCTTGTTTCCGCCGTTACCTCCTCGGCGCAGTCCGCTTTGAATATATCGGGCTTTGTGATTTTCTTTACCGTCGCTATAAAGCTGCTGTTTATGAAATTCGCTATACCCGGCGAGCTTCGCCCCCTGCTTGTCGGGTTTATAGAGCTAACCTCCGGCGTAAGCGGCCTAAAGGGCGCGGAGTTTCAACAAGCTGTCAAAACGGCGGCGTTCCTGCTCGGCTGGGCGGGCTTATCGGTTCACTGCCAGGCGCTGTCCTTTATCAGTGCGGCGGGGATACGCGCCCGAACGTACATACTGGGGAAATTCCTCCACGGACTATTGTCGGCGGTACTGGTGAGCGTCCTGCTGCGCGTCCTCCCCGCCGAAGCCGAGGCCTTTGTATATTTCGCGGAACAGGCAAGGGGGATTACAGAATTTGGGATTTCACAAATATGGATTTTGTCGCTTTCTGCCTCGCTTCTGCCCGTTGCTGTGTTCGCGCTCGCGGTTTTTAGGGTAAAACGCGGAAAAACTTAAAAATTGTAAAGAAAGGTACTGGAAATTTTGAAACAGATAGTGTATAATGTAAGTTGAAAGATTAGAAGCGGTCGCCTCATATCATTGAGAGGAGTTATAATGCTATTTCGCGAGGATATCGAACCCGCCTGCGCGTATTGCTCGCGTTGTACGTTTATTGCGGATAACGAGTATATCTGTAAAAGGCGCGGTATTGTGGAGGGCGCGGGGGAATGTCGCGGCTTTGACTACGACCCGTTCAGGCGCGTACCGCCCGATTTGCCCGCCCTGAAGCTTGTTGAGAGCCTTTTTTCGCCGGAGGATTGACGTATGCAGCCTAAAAACGCGGCTTCCAAACCCGTGCCTCGTGACGCGGTGATTAACGTTTCTGTTGGTAAAAACAACAACGAAGCGTATATGCGTGTGGTCGAACCCGCAGACGGCGGCGCGGACGTTACGGAGAGCCAAATACTTAACGCCCTCACAGCGGCTAAGATTATTCACGGTATCAAGCGCGACGAGATTGCCGAGTTTGCGCGGTACCCGCGCTACGGCGTGCTTACGCTTGTCGCGGAAGGCGAACTGTGCGTCTACGGCGTTAAGGGTGAGCTTGACTACAGATTTTCCTCGACGCGCGTGCTTCAGCCGACTATTCGCCCGGACGGTACCGCCGACTATCGTAACCTCGGCTATGTTCAGAACGTTCACGCGGGACAGGTTCTTGTTGTCCGCACCCCCGCCGTACAGGGTACGCCCGGGCGCGACGTTTACGGTAAGGAAATCTTCCCGCCTAAAATTCCGGAGATTATTCTCCCCAGAGGCAAGAACACCGTTATCTCTGACGACGGCTTAGAGCTTCTCGCGGCGGTTGACGGGCAGGTCGACCTGAACGGGCGAACCGTTGCCGTTCTCGATATGTTAACCCTTGAAAACGTTGATTTTTCGACAGGTAATATCGACTTTGTGGGCAATGTCACGGTAAACGGCGATATAGGGCAGAACGCCAAGGTTCAGGCGGACGGCAATGTCACGGTCAAGGGCGTTGTAGACGGCGGGACGATTATCGCTAAGGGCAACATTATCATTCAGGGCGGCTATAACGGGCGCAACTCCGGGGAAATACGCGCGGAGGGTTCGTTCAAGACGAAATTTGTGCAAAACGGTATAGTCCGCGCAAGGGAAGTCGAAACCTCGGTAATCATTAACTCGCTTGTGAGCGCTAAGGACGCGGTTCGCGTACTGGGCAAGGGCGCGTTAGTGCTTGCGTCCACCTTGCAGGCGCGTAATACTATCGAGTGCGTTAACGTCGGCTCCGACACTTCGCGCGGAGATAATACGCTCGAAGTCGGCAACGACCCGGAACTTCTGAAACGTTCGCGGGAGCTTCCGCGCCAAATCGCCGACATCGAAAAGCAAATGGCGCAGTTAAACAGACTGCGGGACGTTTTCAGCCAGCTACGGGCGGCTAACCGCCTCGACGAGGACAAAGCCGAACGCGCAAACTCCGTCGAGATAACGTTTACAAGATTTCAGGAGCAGCTTGGCGAACTGTCGCTCGAGCGCGAGGAATGTGAGGAAGCGCTCGAAAAAGCGGGCTACGGCATAATCATAGTAAGCGGTACGCTCTTTCCCTACGCAATGATTGCGATAGGTCCCGACAGACTGAAAATTACAAACAACGAATCCTTCGTCCGCTACACAAGAAAAGAAGCCGAAGGCATCGTCGTAGGAGTGGCTAAATAGTTAACAGTTATCAGATAGCAGATAGCAGATATTAGTTAACAGTTAGCAAATATCAAATATCAAATACGGAAAGCTTGCGTTTCTAACATCTGATATTTGATATCTGTTATCTGCTAACTAAAAACAAACGGGGGTTATGATAGTGATTGAAACGGCAAATGAATTGGCAATGCGGCCCTGGATTCTCATTGTTGAGGATGTACCTACCGAGCGGACTATACTTCGTGAGATTTTATCCGGCGAGTACGAAGTAATGGAGGCCACTAACGGTAAAGAAGCGCTGAAGCTAATCCAGGAATACGGTGAATCCTTCGCGATGGTTATAATGGACATCGCAATGCCTGAAATGGGCGGGCTTGAAGTTCTTAACGTAATGCGTGAGGACGGAGTATCCGGCGCGTTGCCGGTCTGCCTTGTTACGGCAAGCAACGATGAAACCATAATGCTCGAAGCCCACTCGCTGGGGGTTGCGGATATTATTATCAAGCCCGTCAATCCGCTTATTCTCCTGCATAGGGTCAAAAACCTTATCGCCCTCTATTCCTACAGAATGGATATAGAGATTGCGCTTCGCGAACAGCGCGAACTGCTCGAGCTTCAGCAGCAGCGCGCCTTGAACCACAACAGGTTTATGATTGACGCGCTCGCGACCGCCGTAGAGTACCGAAGCCTCGAATCCGGCGAGCATATGCAGCGCGTTAAGGAACTGACGCGGTTTTTCCTCAACCGTTTATCCGTTCGCGGGCGTTGCTTCCTTACAGGCGATGAAATAGATACCGCCGCCGAAGCGTCGGTGCTTCACGATATAGGTAAAATCTCGATTTCAGACACTATCCTAATGAAACCCGGACGCCTTACCGCCGAGGAATACGACATAATGAAACAGCACACGACAAAGGGCGCGGAAATGCTCGAGCGTGTGCGCGTTGACGACAGCCAATACTACGCGTTCTGCTGCGATATAGCCCGCAGTCATCACGAACGCTGGGACGGCACGGGCTACCCCGACGGTCTGATAGGCGATGCGACCCCGATATGGGCGCAGGCGGCGGCGCTTGCGGACGTATACGACGCGCTGACAAACGAGCGCGTCTACAAGCCAAAATATTCCCACGAGGAATCTATACGTATGATTATACAGGGAGAGTGCGGGGTATTCAACCCGGATTTACTGGAATGTTTAGAACAGGACGCGGAGTTGTTGAGAGATTTTCGCAAATGAGAAATATTGTTATAGTTAACAGTGAACAAATAACAAATAACAAATACCGCGCACTGCGCGGGGAGGGTACGTCGCCTACGGGCGGGACGGGGGAAACCACCCCCCGCCTGCGGGCGTACCCCTCCACAGAGGGGATAGGGTTTGGACGTAGGACGCGCCCTGCGGGGGAACGCAGACCCGCAACCCCCGTCCAACCCCTATCCCCTCTGTGGAGGGGTGCCGCCTCAGCGGCGGGGTGGTTTCCCCCGTCCCGTCCGCAGACGAGTGGGTACCTCCCGCGCCGGGCGCGGCAACTGTTATTTGTTATTTGTTCACTGTTATTTGTCCTCCTATCGTCCTGTGGTAGGGCGGGGGCTGACGACCTCTTTGTCCTCCCTAAGCAGAGCGAGGAGTACGACCAGATACAGCGCGTTATTGACGAGGAGCTTCGCGCGGGGGCTACGTATAGCGCACCCTCCGGCGGGAATTACCGGCAGTCGGTTCAGCTTCGCGATATTGACGGCGACGGGGTTAACGAGGCCATAGCCTTTTTCGCGGTTACTGCCGAGCAGTCGCTTCGTATCGCTATTTTCAGCCGCGACGACGACGGCACCTACAAGCGCGTGGCGGTAATCGACGGCGACGGCAGCGGCGTTGACAGCGTTTACTACCCCGATATGAACGGTGACGGTACGCTTGAACTCATTATCGGGTGGAAACTCGGCAGCGACGTTAAAATGCTCGCTATGTATAGTTTAATAGACTTCGCCCCGGTTCAGCTCGGTATGGCGGATTACACCGTGTACACGCTGGCAGACCTCACAGGCGACGGGCTTGACGATATAGCCGCGATACGCCACGACAGCGCGAACTTCGGCGGCGTCCTGACGGTGTATTCGCTCGGCAAGGACGGCGAAACTACGTTTTATTCTGCCGCGCTGTCGCCTACAATCGAGAATATTCAGAAGCTCGCGGTCAGTCCGCTTTCTGAAGCCTCTAAAACTCCGCTCGCCCTGTTTATTGAGGGCGGCTGGCAGACTACGGGGCTGATTACTGACATTTTCGCGTTTAGGGGCGAAACGCTTGCGAATATCAGCGCAAATCCTAAAACCGGAATAAGCGAAAGCACCGGGCGGCTCGCTAATACCACCTGCCGCGATATCAATAATAACGGCGTAATCGACATACCGCTTCCGCGAGTATTGCCCGGAGCGGGTGAAACGGTTTTCCGCGCGCTTGACTGGTACGAGTTTAACGAGGCGGGGCGGAAAACGATGGTACTGTCAACGTTCCACAATACTCCCGACGGTTGGTACCTTATCCTCCCGACGGAGGGGCGCGACAGGGTCTCAATGCGCCGCGAGGACAAGCAGGGCGAACACGCGCTAATATGCTCCTGGTGGGATAACGGCACCGCCGTCGACTTCCTCACAATCTACACGCTGTCAGGCGAAAACCGCGCGGAAATTGCCCTGCGAAACAATTGCTTCACTATCCGCGTAGAGGACGAAGTGCTATACGCCGGAAAAATACTGGGTTTCGCGGGCGAAATAACCGAAGCCTATATACGCGAAAATTTCAAACTGATTTACACCGACTGGAACAACGGAATTTGAGTTCAGTTAGCAGTTATCAAATATCAAATATCAGAGACGAAGGTTATGACAATTGATAATTGATAATGAATAATTGATAATTACGGGGGGTTGGACGTTGGCTGCGGGGTGGACGTAGGGGCGGGGCTTGCCCCGCCCGGTTGATACCCGGTTGTGATATACGTACAAAGCAATTGGACAACCGGGCGAGGCAAGCCTCGCCCCTACAAGCCGACGCTCCCGTAACCCCCGTCCAAACCATCGTCTCTGATATTTGATATTTGATAACTGTTATTTGATAAAAATGGGAGATTGAAAAATATGTCAAAAAAAGTATTAGTCCTGGAAGATGAGCTGAACATACGTAGCTTTGTTGTAATCAACCTCAAGCGGGCGGGTTATGAGCCTATCGAGGCGGGGACCGCTGAGGAGGCCTTTGAGCGTATTGCCGATAACCCCGACATACGCGTCGCGCTGCTTGATATAATGCTTCCCGGCGAGGTTGACGGCTTTGAAGTCTGCCGCAAGCTTCGCGCCGCCGACGAGACTATCGGGATAATTATGCTTACGGCGAAGTCGCAGGAGGTTGACACGATTACCGGGCTGATGAACGGCGCGGACGATTATATCACTAAGCCCTTTTCGCCGCCGGAGCTTATCGCGCGGGTTGACGTTATTTTCCGCAGGCTCGGCGGCAAGGCTGAAAGCTCCGCGCTCTCGAGCGGTCCGTTCAAGCTCGACCTCACGAGCCGCACCCTCCTCAAAAACGGCGAGCGCATTAAACTCACCGCTACGGAGTTCGACATAGTGACAATTTTCCTCGAAAACCCCGGCAAAGCTCTCTCGCGCGAGGAAATCCTACGCAAAGTCTGGACGAAGGGCAACGGCACGGACACAAAAATCGTAGACGTAAACATTCGCCGCCTGCGGATTAAGCTCGAGGACGACCCTACTAACCCGGTGTATATCAATACTATATGGAGCTTCGGCTACAAATGGGGAGAGTGAGTTCAGTTAACAGTTAGCAAATATCAGATATCAGAGACGTTGTAACAGTTAACAGATAGCAAATATCAAATATCAGAGACGGGGGTTTGGACGTTGGTTCCGCCGGGGACGTAGGGGCGGGTTTCAAACCCGCCCTTCCCCCGTCCACCCGTCGTCCACCCGCCCTCCCCCCGTCCCGGCGCAGTGCGCCGTCTTTGCGAGCCGCGGTAAGCGTGAGATACGTACCAGTGAGACCGGCGCGGCAATCCAGTGCCGGGAGCGGAACATACGTATCTGTGGCGTATAATACTGGATTGCTTCGCGCCTATACGTTCTACGTATCGCAAGTGCGGCGGCGCTCGCAAAGACGGCGCACGGCGCCGGGACGTGGGCAGGACGGGTTTGAAACCCGCCCCTACGTCCCCGCCGCAACCCCCGTCCAAACTCTCGTCTCTGATATCTGATATTTGCTAACTGTTATCTGAACTATCGTCTCTGATATTTGATATTTGATAACTGTTAACTGTAATAAGGTGGTTGTTTTGCGGTTTTTTATAGATTACTCGCCGGAGATTGGGTCGCTTGTATTTCTTTCGCCGGAGGACGCTCATCACTGTTCTGTTTTGCGCTACCGTGCCGGGGACGAGATTACCCTTTGCGACGGTGCGGGAAATGACTATATTTGCGGGCTTGACAAAATAGGACGCGATGGGGTACAATGTACTGTATTATCGCGTTCTCTTTCTGTCGGAGAAACAGGTATCCGGCTCGAATTATTCTGCGCTCTGCCAAAAAGCGATAAGGCTAGCCACATTGTTCGCAAGGCCGTTGAACTCGGAGCCTCCGCAATCTCCTTTTTTCACTCCGAGCGCACTATAGGCAAGCTTAAATCTTCCGATAGATATAGTACAATCGCTAAAGAAGCCGCAATGCAAAGCGGCCGCGGGATTTTGCCGCAAATCCGCGAATTTGGGGATTTTCAGTCGGCGCTTGTTGCGGCGGGAGAGTGCGAACTGCGTCTGTTCTGCTGGGAAAACGAACGTGAGCGGACGCTACGTCAAGCTCTTTCCGGCAAAACCCCGCTGTCAATAGCGATAATAACAGGCGCGGAGGGCGGTTTTACAAACGCCGAAGCGGACGCCGCCCGAGCCGGCGGCTGTGAGATTATAACGCTCGGAACCAGAATAATGCGCTGCGAAACCGCGCCCCTCGCGGTACTCAGCGCGATAACGCTGGGGCTGGTTTAAGGGCGCACCCCCGCCTCTGCGAAGCGCCCGCCCCCGTAAACCCCCGTCATTGCGAAGCACCGCTACGCTTGCGATACGTAGAATGTTACAGGTGCGAAGCAATCCAGTGCCGGGGGGACAACATACGTCTTACGTATCGTAGGGTACTACGTCAACCCTGGATTGCTTCGCCGCATACAGATTTGCGAAATTCTACAATGCGAGCGTTTCGCCGTCCGCGGAGGACCGGCTTCGCAATGACGGGGGCGGGCGCTTCGCTGATACGGGGGGTTGGACGGCGGGTGCGCGGTTGAGGGTGCGAGGTTTACAACACAAACTAAACTATTGGAGATACAATAACTATGTCACGTACTATTACCCGGCGTATGGCTAATGTCAAGCCCTCGGCGGTTCGCGAGATTCTTAAGGTTACCGCTGACCCTAGTTTTATATCGTTTGCGGCGGGGAATCCGTCGGGCGATTTGTTTCCGGTTGAGGCTCTGCGCGAGTACAGTCTCGACGTTCTCGCTAACCCCGCCAGTTTGCAGTACAGCGTTACCGAGGGTTATCAGGAGCTTCGCGATTTGGTTTCAGAACGCTACGGACGCGGCTATAACCTTAAAAAACCCGGCGACGATACTATTATAGTTTCAGGCGGTCAACAGGGCATTGACCTTGCCGCCCGCTGTCTGTTGGAGGAGGGCGACGCGGTTATCTGCGAAAACCCGAGTTTTATCGGCGCGTTAAACTGTTTTAGAATGTACAACGCGGAGCTTGTCGGTATCCCCTGCGACGAGTACGGTATGCTCCTTGACGAACTCGAGGTCGCGCTTGAAGCTAATCCGAGGGTTAAACTGATTTATACTATCCCGACGTTCCAAAACCCGGGCGGTACTACGCTCCCGCTTGAACGTCGGCGGAAAATGCTTGAACTCGCGCTAAAGTATGATATTATGATACTGGAGGACAGCCCGTACTTCGAGCTATCCTTTGACGGGACTTTCCCGCCCGCCATAAAGAGCCTTGACGACAGCGGCCACGTTATTTTTGTCGGCTCGTTCTCAAAAATCATCGCGCCCGGTATACGCGTGGGCTTCGTAATCGCTCCCGACTGGTTAACGTCCAAGATGACCGTGGCGAAGCAGGGCGCGGACGTTCACACCAACGGCGTGTATATGCGCGTAGCCGCAGAGTTTTTGAAAAACTACGACGTGGACGCTCATATTCTGCGCTGCCGGACGCTCTATAAAGAAAAGTGCGGTCTTATGCTCGCTGAAATGGAAAAGAAAATCGACAAGCGCGTCCGATGGACAAAGCCCGGCGGCGGCCTGTTCATATGGTGCGAATTGCCGGCGGATAAGCCAAGCGCCGGGCTCTGCGAAACGCTCAAACAACAAAAGGTCGCGATAGTCCCGGGCGTAGCCTTCGACACCGACCCGGATAATCTCGCGAACTGCGGGTTTAGACTGAATTTCTCGGTTCCCTCAAACGAGCAGATAATAAGTGGCATCGGCCTATTGGCTGAGGGGATTTCAGAATACCTTGACAAATAGACAATTAGCCCTATATTACGAATGGAGAAAATTACAATGGAAACTAATAACACCGAAGCCCGTAAAATCATACTTTCCGGCATACAGCCCTCCGGCAAGCTCACGCTCGGGAGCTATCTCGGAGCTATAAAGAACTGGGTGCGGTTATCTGATAACTATGACTGTTACTTTATGATGGCCGATATGCACGCCATAACGGTTCGGCAGGAACCCGCCACGCTCCGCAAAACCGTGCTGGAGCAGATTGCGGAGTATATCGCCTGCGGGCTTGACCCGGACAGCTGCGCGTTGTTTATTCAGAGCCAGGTTCCGGCTCACGCGGAACTTAGTTGGGTGCTGTCGTGCTACACTATGTTCGGCGAGCTGTCGCGTATGACGCAGTTCAAGGATAAATCGACGAAGCACACTGAAAACATTAACGCGGGGCTGTTCACCTATCCCGCGCTTATGGCGGCGGATATTCTCCTCTATCAGGCGGATTTAGTCCCCGTCGGTGACGACCAGAAACAGCACGTTGAGATTTGCCGCGATATTGCCCAGCGTTTCAACGGCGTTTACGGCGATACCTTCAAAATCCCGGAACCGTTCATTCCTAAAGTCGGCGCGAGGATTATGTCGCTTCAGGAACCCACGATGAAAATGAGCAAGTCCGACACAACCGCCGGAGGTTGCGTCTACCTGCTTGACAGTCCTGACGAACTAATGAGAGCGTTCAAGCGCGCCGTAACCGACAGCGATACGGAGATACGCTACGACCCGGCTGAAAAGCCCGGGGTATCAAACCTTATGCAGATATATTCGAGCGTAACGGATAAGTCTTTCCCGGAAATCGAAGCGGAGTTTGCCGGAAAGGGCTACGGAGCATTCAAGTCAACGGTAGGCGAAGCGGTAGTGGAAACCCTGCGCCCGATACGCGAAAAAACCGAGGAGCTGTTCGCAAACAAAGATTACCTCGCGGAAATCTACCGCGCCGGGGCGCAAAAAGCCGGCTACGCGGCTAATAAAACCTTGCGTAAGGTGTATAAGCGCGTAGGATTTGTACAATGACCGTAGGCAGTTAACAGTTATCAAATATCAAATATCAGAGACGTTGGTTCAGTTAACAGTTAGCAAATATCAGATATCAGAGACGTGGGGTTTGGACGAGGTTACGTAGGGGCGGGTTTCAAACCCGCCCTTCCCGCGCCGTGCGCGGACGCAACCCGCGTCCACCGTCCCGGCGCATTGCGCCGGGACAGGGCTGGGCTTCGCCCTGCCCGTCTTTGCGAAGCCGCCACCGCACTTGCGATACGTACCCTTGATATGCGGCGAAGCAATCCAGGGTTGACGTAGTAGTCCTGCGATACGTAGACCGTATGTTATCCCCCCGGCACTGGATTGCTTCGCACCTGTAACGCCCTACGTATCGCAAACTTACCGGTGCTTCGCAATGACGGGGGTTGGACGATAGGTCGCGACGCTTAGAATTACCTTAGTCAAAAAATAACCTTGAAAAATAACCTTGTTTGCGTATTTCAAAAACAAAATTTTTCACATTACTCTAATGTTTGCGCCTCAACGCTCCGATATAGTATATATAGTGATAGATTTGCTGGTAAAACTTATCAGCTTGTTAAATGAGGGGAGTTGATAGACGGTGACAACAGACGCGCTGCTTATCGCAAACGCAGAGCCGCAGAGCCGTATTCAGTCAAGCGTTCAGCCGCCGCGCAATGTGCGCTACGAGAACGTTAAACGCGAGGGGAGTTTTTCAGACGCGCTCGGTAAATCGGCTAGTACGGCGAAAACCGAAGCCGTGAAAGCGCCTAGGAGCGAAGCTTCAAGTGCTAAGACGGAGAACGACCTTGCTGAAAAGCTCGATTCGGCGACTACAAAAAAGGATTACACTACGGAGAATAACGCTCCCAAAGTGACTAAGGATAGTGGCAAAACCGATATACCAAGTACCGATAAACTCACAGGCAAAGACGAGCCGCTTACGGAGGTAACGGACGAGCTTACTACCGTAATTGTCGCGCCGCTTCTGCTGAATATGCTCGCAACGCCGACGCAGTTGCCGGAGGACATCGAAACAAGCGACCTGCGCGTTATGATGCCGGACGGGACGCTTGAACTTGCGTCAGACCACCCGGAAATCGGGCAGCTCTCACTGCTTGAACCGGAAAAATACGCCGGGCTGAACCCGGAGATTGAAACAGACGGCAAATTTCAGTCGCTTCTGCAAACGGTTGACAACGCGGTTGAAAACGTTCGGACTGTTCAGACGGAGCAGGTTGAAAATTTTATCTCGCCGGAGATTACCACAGAGCCGGACACTCCGCAGCTTACCGTGAGCGATAACACGCTGAACGCGCCGCTCGCGAACCCCGATTTAATAGCCGCGCAAACCACGATGGTTGCAAATACGGCGACAGACAGCGCGAAACTCACGGACGAGGGAGCAGTAAAACCCGGCCGTGATATTTTTATGTCCGATGATAAGGGTAAGCCGCTTGTAAGCGTTGAGAGCGCCGGAGAGGATACTCTCGAACCGATTACGGCGATTGAGGAAGCCGCGCCCGTTACGCCCCGTGAGAGTGCGGGCGGCAACGCGGAAAATACTTCCGGCGGCAAAACTAAAGACAACGAAACCGCCGCAATCAAGGAGCCGCAGAACGGGCAGACAATCGACCTCGCGCCGCGACAGGTTTTCGCGCAGGCTCAGACAGAGGCCGCTAAACCTGTTTCGGAAATTCAGGACGTTCGCCCGAACGAGATTTTTAATCGGCTTGTGGAATCGGCGCAGCTTATTAAGGACGTTGACGGCAGTTCAATCACAATGCAGTTGAAGCCGGAACACCTTGGGAAAGTCGCGCTTCAAGTCGCGCTTAACGGCGAGGGTACCCTAAACCTTAAAATTACGGCGGAGGACCCTAACGTTCGCGGTATGCTGAATACTCAGCTTGCGAAGCTTGTTGAAACGCTCTCTGAAAAGGGGCTGAAAATTGCCTCCGCGGACGTTGTTTACACGGGCGTAGCGGACAACAACTACGGCGAGGCGAACCGCCAGCGGCAGGACGGCGAAAACGCTCCCGGCAGGCGCGACGGGCGGCGTTATATCCGCGAGAGCGCGGTTGCGACGCTTGACCCTAACGCCGCGCTTCTGGGTTATCAGCCGTATTTTGGCGACGACGCGGAAGCTATGGAATATGTAGCGTAAAATTTTGAGAGGTGGCTAACAATGGATTTTTCAGACCTTTATTCAACGGTTTTGCCGGCTAACGTCCGCTCCAGCGCGGCGGTGGTTAAGGAGGGCTTGGGGCTTAACAGCCGCAACACCGGCGGCGAACTCGGTAAGAACCAGTTTTTGCAGCTTCTCGCGGCGCAGATGCAGTATCAGGACCCGCTGGAGCCGCAGAAGGATACGGCCTTTGTGGCGCAGTTAGCGCAGTTTACTTCGCTACAGCAAATGCAGGAGCTGAACGCCAATATGTCGCTGTATCAGTCCTACGGAATGGTTGGCAGATACGCGGCGGCTATGCATATGAATACCGATTTCACGCAAGAGGAAATCGGCGGCATTGTCAACGCCGTGTACTCCAAGAGCGGCGAGACCTACGCGCTTCTTGTAGAACCCGGGAAAGACCCCGCCACAGAGGGGCGCGAAGTCAAGGCGAGCGAGATTTACGGGGTTACGGACGCTCCCGCGACGGCGGCTTCCGATACCTCCTCGTCAAGTAACGTTTCTGACAGTAAGGGTATGCTTGAAATGGCGCAGTTAATCGGCTTAATCGTTCGCGGAGCGCAGCCGATGACTGACGGCGACGGTAACGCAATAGTTGACGCTAAGGGCTTACAAATCCCGAGTACCTTTGAGGGCGCGGTTACGGGAGTTTCCTCGCGCGGCGGTAAGCAGTACGCGCTGATTACAGGCGTTATTACCCAGCCTAAGACTGAGCCGTTCGTTGATATGGTCAACGGTGTGCCGGTGGTTATACAGCGGCCAGTTACGACTATTGGCGAGGACGGTAAGGAAACCTATGTGTACGAAAAGAAAACCGTTAGCGATTATCCCGTGGAAATGGACGATATCTATGATATAGACTTGTACTCGACAGACGATAAGGCCGCCGCCGCGGCGGGTGCGGGAAGCGAAGCCGAGGGCGCGGGGGACGGTGACGCAGAGGGTGAGGGCGAAGCCGGGGATACGGAGGCCACAGGTGACGCAGAGGCTAATGTAGAAACGGAATAGCTTTGTAGGGGCGAGGCTTGCCTCGCCCGGCTCCCACGTATCAGCGAAGCGCCCGCCCCCGTCATTGCGAAGCCGCCACCGCACTTGCGATACGTACCAATGATATGCGGCGAAGCAATCCAGGGTTGACGTAGTGGTCTGCGATACGTACCGTATGTGACGCCTCCGGCACTGGATTGCTTCGCGCCTATACGTTCTACGTATCGCAAGTGCGACGGCGCTCGCAAAGACGGCGCACGGCGCCGGGACGTAAGACGTAGGACGTATGTTGTCCCCCCGGCACTGGATTGCTTCGCGCCTGTAACACCGTGCGTATCGCACACTTTCCGGCGCTTCGCAAAGACGGCGCACGGCGCCGGGACGGTGGCGGGACGGGGGACGCGCAACCGGGCGGGGCGAGCCCCGCCCCTACAATGGCGTGTGCCTCCCCCGCAAAATTATTCATTATTCATTATTCATTTACAAATTGGACTAAATATTTGGCAAAAAATGCCGATATATATAATAGAATAAAAAACAATGACGCCGGAGACGGAGCTTTCGGGGTGACTTATGCGGACGGAGCCGTTTGAAATTATAAAGAGGTATAATTCTTATGATGCGTTCGCTTTATTCCGGGGTTTCCGGCTTGAAAAATCACCAGACACGTATGGACGTAATCGGTAACAACATCGCAAACGTTAACACTGCGGCGTTCAAGGCGAGCCGCACGGTTTTTGTTGACGTATACAGTCAGACCGTTCGCACCTCGTCGGCGGGTTCGCCTAACGGCGTTGCGGAAATCGGCGAAGTTCTGGGCGGCACTAACCCGAGCCAAATCGGGCTTGGCGTTAAGCTCGGCTCTGTCGATATACTTTTCACAAGCGGCGCGACGCAACGTACCGACAACCCGACCGACTTGGCGATAAGCGGCGACGGGTTCTTTGTCATTGACACTAACGGTATAGCGGGAGCCTCCGCGACAGATATACGAATGATGGACAGCGCAAACGAAGCGTATTTCCTCGCGCAGGAGGGCGCGAAGCGGTTCTACGATACGGCTATGAAGGCCGCGAATACTACCGACGACCGTACTAAGGCGCAACAGGCTTATGATTTGCTGATTGGTATTATTAAGTACGGATATAATACGCAGATTGGCGATGACGGTATATCTTTCAAAACGGAAATGCCTACGGGCTTTGAAACTTTAGGCACATATCAAGCTGACGCTAAAGTAACGGTTAATAATCAGAACGGTAACACGCAGATACTCGCGGACGCTGACGCGGAGGGAGTTACGGCGGGTGAAGCCGCGGCACCCGATTTAGACACTCTTGCAGACGATGTAGACACTGCAAGGCAGGATTTAGCGGACGCAAAAGCGGAGAACCCGCCGGTTCAGGCCGACATAGACGCCGCTAATAATGCGCTTACCGCAGCGCTGGCGGCGCAAAAACTAGCGCAGGACGCTTATAACGCGGCTTACAAAGCGGCAAAAGAGCAGTATCTTAAAGATAACCCCTTGACACCAGTCACGCAGGAGGCTATTAACAAGGCGGCAAAAGAAGCCGCGCAAGCCGACTGGGAGAATTTCCAGCAGGAACTTGCCGATACGCAGGCTCTGCCGCAAGCGCAGATACAAGACCCGTCTAACGGCGAGCTTATGAATGTTGACGCTATGCAAAAAGCTGTTTTAACGCTCGTTGACAAGATGTTCGGCACCGCCGTAGGGCAAATGACCTCAATGGGCGGTAACTCCACCAACGCTACGGACTGGGAAAATGTTGACGACCTTACCGATTATGAGCAGTTCGGCGATACTAACGCGCAGGTTATTGCTAAGGCTAAACTTGAAGCCGCCGAAGCTATTTCTAAACTTCTTGGTATGAACGGTTTTGAAAATATTCAGACCAAAATACAGGGTATCTACTCGCCGCAGGGTAACGGCGGTATGCAGTATACCCGCGCCGGAAATTTCTATATGGATAGCAACGGGTTCCTTGTGACCTCCGAGGGTAATATGCTTATGGGTTATGAAGCCGTGCCGTCCGTTGACCACCTGAATAATAAAATTATCGGCGTGGAAAATGAAAACGGGACTATCGAGTATCCGGGGGCCTTGAAAGTCGATTCCGCACAGCCTATTTTCGACGTGCCTACGGACGCGGAGCAGAACGACGTAACGGGCGCGGCGGCGGGTTCAAAACTGCGCCAAATCAATATCTCGGGCTTCGTGTCGGTCAGTATCGACAGTCAGGGCATAGTGTGGGGGCTTGATACCGCCTCAAACAGGGTGCCGATTGCGAAAATCGCGATGGCGATGTTCAGCAATAACACCGGGCTTGAAAAAATCGGTAACAGCAATTACCAAAAGACCGCCGCGGCGGGCGCGGTGGTATACACAACGGCTAAGGACGACGGCGCGGGCGATATAAACCCCGGCGGCCTCGAAATGTCAAACGTTGACCTCGCGACAGAGTTCACGGATATGATTGTAACCCAACGCGGCTTCCAGGCGAACAGCCGTATTATAACGGTGAGCGATACTATGCTCGAGGAGCTTGTTAATTTGAAGCGATAATGTTGTATAGGGTTCGTAGTGGGCGGGTTTTGTGACCCGCCCCGGTTTTTTGTGGAATTGTAGGACACTTTTCCGTTTCCCGCATAAAAAAGCACTTGACAAGCTGCGGGAGATGTGTTATAATATGTTGGTATTGAGATTTGAGGTAGCTGAATAGGGCAGAAGCCGTCGTTTTGCGGGGTTTGCCGGGCAATAATAATTCCGCTCAAGCCAGAAGCGACGCGGTTGTGGCTTGGGCTTTAGTAAGCGCGGGTGTAGTTCAACGGTAGAATCCCAGCCTTCCAAGCTGGTCGCGTGGGTTCGAGTCCCAGCACCCGCTCCATTGTGTTCAGATAACAGTTAGTAAATATCAAATATCAGTTGTCCGCGCGCGGCGCGGGGTTTTGTTGACTTTCGTCCAAAACCTCTCGTCTCTGATATTTGATATCTGATAACTGCTAACTAAAAAAATGGTGGGTGTAGCTCAGGTGGTTAGAGCGCCAGGTTGTGGCCCTGGAGGCCGTGGGTTCGAGTCCCATCATCCACCCCATTGTTTTCAGATAACAGATATCAAATATCAAATAACAGTTGTCCGCGCACGGCGCGGGGTTCGGTATTTAGCGCGTCCTCCGTCCAACCCTCCGTCTCTGATATTTGATAACTGCATAACTGCATTTGGGGCGTCGCCAAGCGGTAAGGCATCGGCCTTTGACGCCGACATTCGTTGGTTCAAATCCAGCCGCCCCAGCCAATTGTTAGATAACAGATAGCAAATATTAAATAACAGTTGTCCGCGCTCGGCGCGGGGTCTGGCAGTAACGCGTCCTTCGTCCAAACTCTCATCTCTGATATTTGATATCTGCTAACTGTAAACTGCATAAGCGCTGGTAGCTCAGTTGGATAGAGCAACGGCCTTCTAAGCCGTGGGTCGGGGGTTCGAATCCCTTCCGGCGCGCCAGCGGTTAAACCCGCGACTTTGATATCTGTAAAATGTAATGTGACCTAGTAGCTCAGGCGGTAGAGCACCTGCCTTTTAAGCAGGGTGTCCGGGGTTCGAGTCCCCGCTGGGTCACCAGCCATATGTCAAGCCCAAACAAACACTTTTTTGAAAAAAGTTTTGTTTGGGCTTGATGGGTTTTGTGGCAAATAGTAGCTTAAGCCGGCGCAAAGTGCTTTGTAGTCTGCATTTGAGTGGTTGAGCGACGGTTCAGTAGCGTCAAATCTTTTCAACAACCTCCAAGACATCACCAAAGCCGGAAAGTTTCCACTTGACTTCAATCTTCCCGCCCGGGAACACCCTCACCCTGTCAATCAGCAAGTCAACGAGCGGACGGGTCAACGTCTCTGAACCAACAACACTCTGTGCTATCTCCCGCAAAGTTCCGTAGTGTTCGCGCTCGATTGCTTGTTCGCTCTGTCTCGCAGCAATTCGATTTTGACGTTCGATGTCAGCGTCTAGCCTCACTTTCGCGGCTTTGTATTCCGCAACGCTGATTTTACCAAGAGCGAATTGCTCGTACAGCCGCTGATTTTCGTCTTGGAGCGTCGATTGACGCAGTTCGCCATCGTTTATGATTTCCGCCTCACCGGAAAGCTCGTTGCTAAGTATCACCCGAGCTTGTTCATTCATCATATCGAACACAGCAGTTTCCAGCTCCGCCGCGCCAACCCGCAAGCGATAACACTCGGCATCGATTGCGCTTCGCGTATAATCGCAATGAAACGCTGTAATTTTCGTGCAACTCAGTCTCATAGCGTGTCCGCAGCAGCCACAAATCGCTTTGCCTTTCAGCGGAGAATTATCAAATCCGGCGTATCGCTCGGTTGTGCCGATTTTCGGTTTTTTAGCGGGTTTCGGCTTGTTTGCTTTGCGGTTTTGTACAGTTTCAAACAACGCTCTGTCTACGATTGCCGAGTGGTGGTCGGGAATTTTAATCCACTCACTCTCGGGAATCCTTACAGATTTTTTGCTCCCGACCTGTCCGCTCGTCTGTTTTCCCGCGACATAAGTTCCAGTGTACTGCTCGTCAGCGAGCAGTTTCAGAATTGCTGTTTTATCCCAAATATAACAGGGAAACTCAATTTTCTTTTTGTATTCAGCGGGCGTGGGAACTTTTTCTTTATACAACCGCCGCTGAATATTTGCGATACTTACTCCGTCAGTGTAAAGTTGAAAAATATACTGCACCATTTTTGCGGCAGGTTCGTCAATTTCGTATTGCCGCTTACTGTTCAACCTGTAACCGTACACACAATTCTTTGTAACCTCCTCACCGCGCCGCATTTTTTCCTGTTTTGCACTCTTTATTTTGCGCGAAAGGTCTTTGCTGTAGTATTCGTGCATAATAAATTTGAAAGCTACCTCCATTCCTCCCGTGCCGCCCTCGTGCTTGTCGCTGTCGAAATAATCCGACACCGATATGAACCGCGTCCGAAACAACGGGAACACTTGCTCGATAAAATAGCCTGTTTCTATGGCGTTCCGCCCGAAGCGAGAAAAATCCCCGTATGGTATAATAGGAATAAACCACGAAACCCAGTAAAATAGGGGGTTGAGGGGATAGGCGTAATCCTTTTCCAACATTATGCCGGACAAAAACGGGGGCAAAATTCTGCTTCAAAAAAGCTACTTTAAGATTAGGAATAAAAATTTGCCCCGACGAAGTTAAGGAGGAACTCTCTATGGGCAAAGCTCTGGAAACGGCTAAAACACTGGCAATCGCTAATCGAAAGGGCGGTTGCGGCAAGACTATGACGGCGGTCAGTCTTGCGACGGGACTGGTGCGGCAAGGCAAGCGCGTACTCGCAATCGACGCGGACAGTCAAGGCTCAATGTCGGTCAGCTTCGGGATAAGTGAACCCGATAAGCTCACCGTTATGCTCGCGACAGCGATGACCCACATTGTCAACGAAGCGGATTTCGACCCTCTCGCGGGCGTGATTTACAACCCGGAGGGCGTGGACGTAATGCCAGCAAACAGTAACCTCGCCGCGCTCGAAATATTTCTTGCGGGGATTATTGGGCGGGAAACGGTACTTCGGCAGTATATTGAAAGGGTTTCAATAAATTCAAATTAATTTATAATCTTCGCCGCTGTAAGACATATCGTTAAGCCGCATAATCACGCGCTTTCCGTCGTCAGTTTCTTTCAAAAAAGAAACTCCGCCAGCCGCGCCGTAAAACCCTGAGCAAAGAAGCATATCGGCGTTCCAGTTGAGCCACGCCGCGAAAAATATTGGCAGCATAAATCCGTGAGCAACCACGATTATTAGCTCGTTGTTCGTTATAAGTGCCTCATCTCGGAACTTCGACACACGGCAATAAACATCATATATACTCTCGGAATCATCGAATTGCTTATAGTCGAGCGTTGGTTTGACAGGAAGCGGTGCACGATTTTCATTGCGCCATATTTTAGATTTACCTATCGCCGCTGCACCGTCATAGGCTTCACGCAGTTCTTGCCTATATTCGACAGGCAAACCAAAATAACGAGCAAGGGGCTCCACAGTCTGCTTCGCGCGGGTCAAGTCAGAGCAATAGATTTTGCAGGGTTTTCCCGCAAGCTCGTAGGACAAACGCTTACCGATATTTTCAGCGCGTTCCTTGCCTAAATCGGTAAGCTCCCAGTCCGTCCACGAACCGACCATACCGTTATTGTGATGTATGGCTTGGGTGTGCTGGATTGTGAT